>JAISLH010000015.1 GCA_031260565.1 Bacteroidales bacterium | reverse complement strand
TCAAATCATACAATTCATTCCTTTCCCGACAGTCAAAATTCTATCTCATAAATTTTTCCAAAATCGCCTTTTTCTTTTCTCCCGCTTCGCTCATCACTTCTTGGGCTTCGGCGATTTTTGCTTCATAGCCCTCTATTTCGGCTACGATTTTTTGCTGTTCGGCGAGGGTTGGAACGGGGATTTGATAGGTTTTTAGAACGCCCGCGCTTATATTTGCCTGATTTATGGCTTTTGACATCACAGAAAAACCATAATTTCTAATCTTTTCAGAGTTTAATATATGTGTAAGGTAAAGAGGTAAAATCTTATCTTTTTGATAATTTATGCGGATTAAATAACCTGCAAAAATAGCAATGTCATCGTAGTCATAAAATCCTGTTTTTCCAACCCAAACAGGGCTGTTAGTCCTGTTGAACAAAACATCGTTTTTATGCAATATGTATTTTTTAATTTCGTTTTCATCGTTGGTATAAACAAGGTTATTCATAATGATTTTCCCATCTTGTATATTTCCCATTCTTATCACTGGAACATTACCCATTTTTAAAGACTTTGCCGAAGTTCCATATTCAAACGAATCACAAATGCTTTCTAATATTTTACTCTCGTATTTTTCAAATGCAGCATTAATTTCTTCTGCAATTTTCCCTTTGTATTCTTCCACCGTCATTCTGGAAGTGTTGTATTCCTCATCTACTTCCGCACATTCGGACACAATTTGTTTTTGAATGTTGAGCGGTGGAATAGGGATTTTGAAATCGTTAAACTTATCTTCAACAAATTGCGGATACTGCGAACTTTGTTTATAGAAATATTGGAAATAATTTAGAGCAACATTATAGACAAAAAATAATGAAGTTCTTATTTCGGCTTTTTTTAGAGAAATTATTTTGTTGTTAGCACTTACAAATTTTCCGTTATGATATTTTGGGTTAGCATATCTGGCAATGCCCATCGTGAAAATTTCACCTTCACAAACTTTATCACCCGCTTTTTGTTCAGTTGTCCACCAATCATAATCTTTTGAACTCGGCAAAAGTTTAACTTCATTTGTGTTCCCTTCTTTCAAATCGGCTAATTCATTGGCTTGAAGTTGTGAAAATTTATTTACATCTACCAACTCACCCAATTTCACTAACTCGTACTTACTGACAATCTCAATTTTCTTTTCGGGCGTGGTTTTAATTGCCTTATCAAAGGACACACGGGAAAAGTCAAGCATATCGGAAAGTTTTGCAAAACTGACAAAGTCACTTTGCGGGTTTTGGGTGCTTGTCTCTATGAAATTATTGCGGATAATGGTGTTAATTTTAGTATTATCGTCAAGATTGTTCGGATTGAAAAGCGGGGTTTTAATTTTGTTTATACCTTTATTTACCGAAATACTGTCTTCATCATCTGCAACATTTGCACCCAAATATTTTATACCCTCGTTGCCTTTGGCATGGCTAAATTCGTACCCGAGAAAGTTTTTTATTGCTTTTTTGTCGGTGGGCGATTTTACCAAAACTACATTATTCGGCTGGCTTTCGGCAAGCAGAAAATAATAAAGTTTGTCACTTTCTATGGCTCTTACATACTTCAAAAACGCTTTTTCTGTTTTGCTTTCTTTTTCTTCTTTGTTTGTTTTGGTGTTTTTCTGAATGTTGTTATATTCGGTTGAAGTGTCAAACGCTTTTTTATATTCTTTGAAAAGGTCGGCGTTCAGCAAAGTTTCATTCGGCTCGCCTTTGAGCAAGGTTTTATAATCCTCAACCGCAACATTTATCTTTCGGCAATATCTATCAAGCCATTCCATCGGCGGAATTTTGTAATTGCTTGTGTAGTCAAAATCCACCTCAAACCACGCATCAACGCAATTCTTAAAATGTTCGGCAAGGTCTGGGTTATTGTCTTTTCTTCTCAAAAATAAAGTGGCGGTGTTTGTTCCAGTTTTGCTAAAAGTGTCACTGCCAAACTCGACAATAGCAATAATATCAAAGTATTTGAGCAGAATTTCACGCATACGGATATAAATGCTTCCATTACTCAAAATGGAAGACGGCAAAATAATAGCCGCTACGCCTCCCGATTTCAAAAGTTGCTTCGCCCTTTCCACAAAGAAACATTCAATAGTGGTGTTACTCTTTTTCTGTTTATCGTCAATGCTGTCAAAGAGTTCAAACTTTGCCAGACTGTCATCGTCAAGCGTTTCCAAAAAACCTTTCACCGAATAGGGCGGATTTGCCACAAGAATAGAATAAGTGCCGTCTTTGATGTCTGCATTCTTTGCAAGTGCATCGCCGTAAATAATTTTAATGTCGTCCTGCCCATACATAAAAGCGGAAACTTTTGCCACTTTTGAAAGGCGGTATTCTTTTTCAATGCCCGTAATTGCCTTATAGAAATCGGCTTTTTTATCTTTTTCAATGAGCGGCAAAATTTGATTGGCGTATTCGTTTAAGAAGTGTCCCGCTCCGCAAGCATAATCAATCGTTTGCAATGCCTCACCGTTTTTCACCATTTCAGCCAAAGGCAAAGAAGAAATTAGAAATTTTACAATGGGCATCGGAGTAAAGAACTGCCCTTCACTTTGTTTTACGCCCTTGTCTAAAAAGCCCTCAAACAAATCACCCAAGAATTGGTTTTGCGTGTTGGTTTGCAGTTTTATATCCTGAATCATCTTAACGATTTCGAGCAGCACTTCGGCATTTTGATAAAAAAGTTTTTCGTTATGCACATCAATAAAGGCAAAGTCGTTGTTAGTAAAAAATTTGAGTTGCCTTAAATAATCCAAAATCACCTTTTTGGTAGCATCTTTTTTGTGCAGGCGAAACGCATGGTCAATATCGGCGTTTTCTATATAGGTAACCTCTTCGTTCAAAAACTTTTCCATTCCGATTTTGTAATGCTTTTGCAATCTGTCCGTCAAACTGAAAACATCGTCATAAGCCGCACCTTTCCAATAAAAAGCGAGTTCGTCTTTGTTGATATTCTCATCAACAATCTTTGCCAAAAAGAGATTAACAAGTTTATCAAAAGCGTTTTCGTGTCCCGATACATTGTATTTTCTCAAAATGGTAGCGAATTGGTGGTATTTCTTTTGAATATCATCGTTATCAACTTCTTTTAAGTCCTTTGCCGAATATTTGGTTTTTCCTATTGTATAGGCGGCAATGTCTTCCTCAAAAAGTCCCTGTGTGGAATAGTCCTTTTGATAGGTTGCCGCCCAAGCCGCATAGATTTGTTTTGTATTTTTTGCTTCTTTGAAACATGGTACTTTCTTTTTACCAAATGATTGCAAATATTCTTCATTATCCCGAAGAGCAATAAGATTGCAATCATATTTTATTTTTTCATCGGCAAGTTCAGAGGCATAGAGGGCAACAAATTGCGTTGAATTATCCAGTCCATTTACATAAGTAAAGAGTTGTCCGCCGTCTTCCAAAGTATCTTTCCATGCATTGTTAAATTCCGTTCCGTAGGTTTTGCATTCAATTATCAGTAATATATTGCCGTCATTGTCTTTTACAATAATATCTGACCTGCCGCCGCTTGCTCCATGTCCAACTTTTACAGGTCTTTCCAGTTCAATATGTTCGGGTTTATAGCCCTTTTTCAGAAGACGATGCACACACTCAAAGACAACAAAGTTTTCTTTTCTGTCATCAACAATAGCCGTTACAAAATCTCCATTTGTATTCAAGCCGACAGGATAAATGAATCTTTCATTTTGAAAATCAACATTTAATTGAAAACTGTTTTGAGGCAATTCAAAAGACATGGCTTTTAACCATTTTTTAATCTTTTCACTTTTTTTGGTATCCATCATTGTCTAAATATTGGTTATTCTTTTGATTATAGGACGGGCGAACCTCACTCCTACATGATAATTCGCCCATACATATTTTTGTGTTTATTTCAGTGGTTTTAACCCTAATATCTGACGTGCTTCCGTTGGGTTGGCTACCTCACGACCAAGCTCACGAGCCATACGGACAACCTTTGCCACCAGCTCTCCATTGGATTTGGCAAGCACACCCTTAGCAAGATAAACATTGTCCTCAAAGCCCACTCTCACATTGCCGCCGTCAATTATTGCCAACGCCGCAAGAGGAAATTCGTAACGACCAACACCTGCCACAGTGTAAGTAGCATCAGCAGGTATAGAGCCACGTAAGAAGACAAAGTCGCGAATATCTCCACCAATACCGCCATTGACACCCATCACAAAGTCAAAGTGCATAGGCTTTACGATATGTCCTTTTTTGTGAAGGCGAAGAGCCATTTCTATCATAGACTTATCAAAAACTTCAAGCTCTGGCTTTATACCTCTTTCAATCATTCTGTCACCAAAGTACTTGATAGTGTTCTCTGTATTGGTAAAGACATCATCACCGCCAAAGTTACAAGTTCCACAATCCAAAGTAGCCATCTCAGGTATTAGTTCCGTTGGCTGCAGACGCTCATCATCTGTCATTCCCACTGCTCCACCTGTCGAAGGCTGTATGATAACATCGGGACACTCCTTGCGAATTGCTTCCATAATGACACGAAAACGTTCTTTGTCCTGTGTAGGAGTGCCGTCATCCCAACGAACATGAAGGTGGATAATGCTTGCTCCTGCCTCATAAGCCGACTTTGCTTCACGGACACATTCTTCAATGGTGTATGGTACAGCAGGATTGTGTTCCTTCAAAACCTCTGCACCGCATATTGCTGCTGTTATTATTAACTTTTCCATAGCTTAATTGGTTTTACGTTGGCTTTTCTTTGGTACAACACACGTTCCGCTTGCCCTGCAAACAACTATCGGCTCAGCCAAAACATCTGCTGCCGAATCCGAAATATCTGTTCTTGGAGCTATAACTTTACGTGCCTCAAAGGTCATCTTACGAGACGAATTGCCGACCTGTGTTATCTCTCCTGTTGCTTCAATGTAGTCTCCTGCAAACACTGGTGCAAGGAACTCAACATTGTCATACGCACAAAACAGCCCTTCATCGCCGTCATTGATAATTAAAAGCTCGGTTGCAACATCACCGAAAAGGTTTAACATTCTTGCTCCATCAACAAGATTTCCTCCATAATGAGCATCGTGTGAGCTCATTCTCATTCTGATTAATGATTTTACTGCCATAATTTATTCTTTTATTTTATTTGTTATTACTATTATCTAATTTGTAACTACATTTAACTTAATATATAAGCCCTGTGCAGTCATTGATTATTTTGTTATTTCATTTTTAAACAACAACGCAGGATTGATTTTGAATTGTAACATATTTGCCGTATCTCTTCCTCCATCACCACCTTTGCGTTGCATGGTAATTTGTCCTATTCTAATGCTCCCTCTCCCTGTTATGACAACATCACCATTGCCAAAGAAGTTTAGGCAATAGTTCATTGAGTTCAGTATCCATTTGGTTGTAGAGTTAGCTTTTTGAACGACCAGCATCCATTCCGCAGCTAACTGCCCTCTGCCTTTTAATATATCAGATACTATTAGTGATTGATTGTTCTTTATCCATTTGATTAGCTTCATTTGCTCTTGGTCGTTAAACTCATTTGCGAAAGCTCTCCTCTTGTCTTTTGTGTTAAACGTTGGCTTTGTTTCCCCAGTGTATTGCTTTAATAACGATGAAACATCATTTGGTATATTCCATAATTCAACATAATTATCAACCCAACGTTTATCTATTTGATTAAAGCCAGAGTTGTTGCTCACAAGTTTTACCTGAATGTTTTGTGCATCTATTATTTTCTTTAATTTAATCGTTATTTGAACTTGAACATCTGTTTTAGCTTTTGCAACCTTTATCACCTTAACATATTCAATATCCTCCAGCTTATAGCCCATATACTCTAACCAAAGTTTAGCTTCGTTGTCTTTTTGCCAATTATTAAACTTTATAACAATATCATCTTCGTTACGAAAACCATCTTTTGCCGTTTGAGAGCCTCTTTGAACTAAATCCATAATCTAAACAAATAAGTCATCTAATACATACTGAGCTATTCTTTGCTCTGCAATTTCAACATATTGCGTTGATATTTCAGAGCCTATCCAACGTCTGTTCATAAGCTGAGCTACCTTTGCCGTTGTGCCACTTCCCATAAAGGGGTCATAAACCAAGTCCGCCTCATTAGTCCAACTCTTAATCTGGTCTTTAACTAAATTTTCGGGAAATATTGCAGGGTGATTGTAAGCTATCTTGTCCTTTGTTGAAATGCCCCCACCAACGGAATAACAAAAGACATTACCTACCTTCTTTTCACTTGTTCGCTCTATCTTTTCATAAAGCAACTCCCCTCTCTTACCTCTGTTTTTCATATTAGCCAAACCGTTGTATTTGGTCTTTTCAGTTATTGGATTAAATGTTTTAGGCGAGCCTTTGGAAAGACAAAACATATATTCAAAGTGCTGATGATAGCGATTGCCTGTTTGTGGCATAGGGTTGTTTTTATAATAAATCATAGTGTCGTGCAACCGAAAGCCTATCTCAATAAACTTCAACGCCTGCTTGAATGATGTCCCGCTTTCGCAACCATTTATTGTAGCATCTGCAACAACCCATATCATAACAGCCCCCTCTTTCATAACCCTGAACAGCTGCCTCGCAATATCTTCAAACTCAAAAGTAAAGCCGTTATAATTGCGAATATCATCGTAAGGGGGAGATGTAATAACAAAATCAAGAAAGCAATCAGGCATACGCTTCATTGTTTCCAAGCAATTCTCATTGTATATCGTTGATAGCTCCATTGATTATAAAATATGATACTCTAACTTATTATTCGTGTATATTAACTTAATATATAAGCCCTGTGCAGTCATTGGTTATTTGACAATATAATCTACAAAGAGATATGGCGTATGGATTGTTTCCGCTTCCATAGTATCAACCTCTTCTCGCACCTGTGCAATGACAACATCGGCAGCCATTGCCATAAGTGGGTTGAAGTTTTGACTCGTTCCTTTATAGATAAGGTTACCGTGCTTGTCGCAAAGGCTCGCTCCAATCAAAGCAACATCTGCCCTGAGAGGTTTCTCCAAAAGATACTCAACATCATCAACTACAATCTTTTGCTTACCTTCCTCAACCAGCGTACCAATACCCGTCTTAGTCAAAAAACCTCCAACACCTACGCCACCACAACGCACTCTCTCAGCAAGAGTTCCCTGAGGTACAAGCTCCATATCCAATTCTCCGCTGTTCATCTTTTCACCTGCCACAGGGTTAGAGCCAATATAGGATGCAATACATTTCTTAACGCACCCTCTTGCTATCAAAAGCCCGATACCTCTATCCACATAAGACGCATCATTGCAGATTAGAGTCAGGTCTTTAACGCCTTTGTCGGCAAGTTTTGCGATAATGTCGTTGGCACTTCCCACAGCAAGAAAACCACCAATCATAACGGTCATTCCGTCTTTAATCATATCAACTGCTTCGTTGATTTTAATATGCTTACTCATTGTTTTGTATTTTTATTATTTAATATTGTCTTCACTAATCTTTGCATATTATAGCCATAATATCCGCTTGACAGGGTTAAACCACACACCATCACCAGCATTCCATATATCAAGTAATCTGTATATGGTATTGTTGCTGTTAGCATCACAATTAAGACATAGATTGCAAAGCCTGCAAACATTACTCTCATCATAACATTGCTCCTCTTCTTGTTTATATCGTATTCTTTCTGCAAATCAGCGTTCTCCTGCTTCAATATCCTGTTCATATAATGATTAGACAGCCACTTGCTAACAAGCATAGCTACTGCCCCTATTACGATTATTGCCACTAAATACCACGTCATTTTATTATTTTCCTTTCTAAAGTTTTGTAATTATTACCATAAAATATTGCAAAGGGAAAAAAGAGTATAGGAATTATGCGACACACCCTTAACCCGTTACCTAAGCCAAACGAAAAGATGTCATAATTTAGCGTAAGCTCAAAAACCAAGCCCAAAGCCACAAAAGAGAGAAACGCATAAGAGCAAACATAGAGTCGTTTCCTGTTTTGCTTATACAGGATGACTAAATCCGTATCATCTCCTGCCATTCTGCGTTTCAGATACCGCACAGACAGCCACTTACCTAAAAGTATTCCTGTTGCCGCTGCTAATATTAACCATACCGATGAGGGAATCATTATCATTTTCTTATAGTTTTTTCAGCTGCAAAGGTAATAAAATTTTGCGTAACCATATTCCAACAACGCAATATGCGGTTTTACGGGGATAACAGCCCATATTATTCCCTTCATTCTTCCTTTGGCTAAAATAAAGTAAGGTTTTAATTTGCTCTTATTTTGTTTTGTCGCTCCCAAACTTGATTACATTTCGCTCTTACTTTGTTTTAACTTAACGAAGCAGTGTTTTAAGTTACTGAAACAGTGTTTAAATTTACGGAAGCAGTGTTTTATTTTAGTTTGGTATATATCAAAACTTAATAAGATGTACATCTAAATTTAATAAGATGTACATCAAAATAAAATAAGATGTACATCAAACGAAAATAAGATGTACATCTTATGAAAAAAAGATGTACATCTTATGAATCTCAAACGCTGTTTCAAGAAGTTTAAACACTGCTTCCGTAATTTAAAACGCTGTTTGAGTGATTTAAAACACTGCTTGAGTGAATTAAAACACTGCTTCGTTCTTTTGAAAGAAAGTTTTGTAGTTTTATTATTTCGTTTTCTTCTTCTTTTTTTCAACAGAGAAGCCGAAGAAACCTAATTTTGCTCCAAGCCCATAGTATTTGCCGTGTGAGTAAGTAAGGAGCTGTGCTTTTTCAAGATTGAATTCGCCCGTCTTTGCGTCAATATAACGTTCGTCTGCATTAACTCCGACCACCTTTGCTATGAAACAATCGTGCGAACCTAACTCTCGTATCTCCACAACTTCACATTCTATACACAAAGGGCTTTCATCTATCATCGGAGCAGCAATATGAGGTGCTTTTACAGGAGTTAAGCCCATTGAAACGAATTTGTTATGCTGCCTTCCACTCTTCACTCCGCACCAGTCAGTAGCTCGTGCAAGGCTTTCAGTGGTCAGGTTGATTACAAAGCATTTTGAGGCTGATATTATCTTATGGCTGTGGCGGCTTTTCCTTATTGACACATAGCACATAGGAGGCTCGGAAGACAATGTCCCAACCCATGCCACAGTTATTATATTGTATTCTTCTATTGTCTGCCCGCAACTCACCATAACGGCAGGCAGGGGATATAACATAGTGCCTAATTTGAATGAAACTTTACCCATATCTTACCTTCTTTGAATGTCGTCCGCTACGGCAGCAGGTACGAACTTTCTTATGTCGCCTCCGAAGGATAAGATTTCTTTTACAAATGACGAACTGATAACAGCGTCTTCGGGTTTGGTAAGAAGGAAGACTGTCTCTATATCGCCGTTCAGTTCTTGATTTATTCGTCCTATGTTACTCTCATACTGGAAATCTAATTGATTGCGTAAGCCCCGCAAAACATACTTTGCCCCTATCTGACGGCAATAATCTATTGTTAGAGTAGAAAATGAGGCTATTTCTATCTTATTCTGGTTTGCAAATGTCTTCTTCACCCATTGCATTCGTTGCTCCAAAGGGAACGAAGCATCCTTTGCAACATTTTCTCCAAAGGCTACGACAATTTTATCAAACAAGGGCAAGGCTCTTAAAACTACTGATTCGTGTCCATTAGTAATTGGGTCAAACGAACCGGGAAATAGTGCTATTCTTTCACTCATATCAATATCTGTTTCGGTTAATTGTTCTGTCCTTATCTTGCGATGGTCTCTCGTTTATGACATAAACCAATCGTAGAGTGAGCCAATGGTTGTGGTAATCTCTACTAACGATGTAGTAACCGTCTGTTCCGGGATTAGCACCATTGGAAAAGGGGACGTCAGAGCGTATTGAAGTCAAACCATACTGCCATCGGACGCTGCATTTGAGCTTTTGCCATATTCCAAAACGCACATCTGCTACGACAGAAAACTCATTGCGGTTAAAGGAAGGAAGCTTTTCTACATCAATAGGACGATAAAAGCCTAACTTTGGTGTTTCTGGTAGCCGCCACTCTTCATTTATCTTGAACAGTCTGCCATATTGAACACCCAATCCAAACATCAAGTCAAGGCGAGGGTCTTTGTAGTGTATCATAACAGGAATATCAATGTATTGAAGACCGAGTGAGTAACCGAAAGGGGCTTTTGTCCCCGTTGGTTCTTTCTCGTATGCACCTCTTAGGCTGTAAAGCATTTCCAAAGAAGCACGCCATGAGCCTTTAAGATTGCTTGGCTGCAGCGGCATCATAACTCCAACGCCTCCTGTGAAGCCTGCCTTATAAAATCCTGACACTTCATCGCCCTCAACCTGCGAAAGATTTAAGCCTGCATTGACAGTAGCCTGAAATAACTGAGCTTGCGCTGGCTTATTGAAGGCAAACAGCAGAGCGAAGATAAGTAAGATATGTTTTATTCTTAGCATAACGATTGTGTTTTATCCTTATAAACAACTCTTTTTTGATAATTTTATTGTGTAATACCTATCCTTGCGAGTATTTCTTGCTCTACCTTATCGGGATATTTGATTGTCTGCTTTGCCCATTTGATTAGAGTATTTATTTTTTCGTCTTCGGTCATCTGCCATTTGACATCGGACTTGCGTAACCTGTCCGTGAGTTGATACATTGTAATAGCAGCAGAGACAGAAATGTTAAAACTCTCCGTAAAGCCGTACATTGGTATCTTCATATAAATATCGGCTTCCTCTATTGCAATATCCGACAAGCCTTTTAATTCATTACCAAAAACCACAGCCAGCTTGTCGTGAATGTCTATGTCGTCAAGCCAAACGTTTTTCTCACTTGGCAAGGTTGCAACAATCTTATAACCATCGGCTTTCAGTTTATCAAGGCATTGTTTTGTGTTATTGGCTTCCTTATTGTAGCGATGCAGGTCTATCCACTTTGAAGAGCCGAGAGCAACATCGGGATTTACTTCGTATTTATTGTCATTCTCTATCACATAAACATCCTGTAATCCCACGCAATCGGCAGTTCGCAACACTGCACTTGCGTTATGAGACTGGTAAATATTCTCTATTACTATTGTCATCTGCTTTGTCCGCTGCTCAATGACCTTTGCAAAAAGATTTGTGCGATTTTCGGTGCAGAGTTTAGCTAATTCAGCGTAATAGATGTGCTTTTGCGATGTGGTAAGTTGCTCTAATGTATTCATAATACCTTAATAAAAAAGACCATTTCCCAAAAAGAAACAGTCTTGTTATGAAAAAGATAATTTTAATTTTAGTGTTTTACGACTATTTTCTTAGTCGCAATGGTTTGATTGTCGCATACGATTGAACAGAAGTAAAGCCCCTGCGACAAGTCTTCTGTATTGATATAGACTTTGCCGCTTTGGCTACCGCTAATCTTTACATTCTTAACTTCTTTGCCCAACATATTCTTCACGATGATTGACGGAGATTGACAGTCTTTTGGCATGATATATTTAATGCAAGTCGTAGTCGTTACAGGGTTTGGATAGATATTAACCGAAGCCTGTCTGTTTTCAGTAATCTCTCCCAAGCCGCTCTCCGTATCAGAATAATGAATAATGAAACTCTGTATTATTGTCAAGTCTGCAGGGTTTAGCAAATTCACTTTCACCGTTGAAGGAGTTCGCATATCTGAATAAGTATATTGCAAGTCAAACTCTTCATATCGCTCTCCTGCCTCAATGGTTGCAATGTTTGTTACCGGTGCTATAGTGTCAAGAAGGCAGTTGCCCGCAAAGCACATAACTATGTCTGAACCCTCTGACATATCTAATTTTTCTATCTGCATACGGACTGCAATAGGCTCTTGGGTGAGGTTTTCCATATAAATATACTCCTGCTTAAACCCTTGGTCGGACGGACGAAGGAGAAAGGTTACTTCACTCCCTATTTCTGTTCCCTCTGGAGTTGTAAGGCGGAACGACTGAGCCTGTATGCCTAATCCAAAGGCTACAGAGGCTATAAATAAGACTAATTTTTTCATAAGTTTTGTGTATTTTTACGGCTGCAAAGTTAAGTATTTTCTTTTAATTAACAAGCATTTATTTTCTTTTTTTATCTTTGCACGCTGAGAAATGAGCTTGTTGCAGGCTGTTTGGAGATAATAAAGGACGGAGGTACAAAAAAAAAGTAGGGGCGAATGATTATTCGCCCCTACGTATATGATGATAATGAATATCAATATGTTTATATGTTCTTACTTCTTAATAGTAAGCTCGTCTATCAGGTTTTTAGCTCCCGCAAACTTGTCTATAATGAACAACACATAGCGTGCATCTACATTTATGGTGCGTTGAAGCTCCGGCTCAAAGGCTATATCTCCGCTCATTGCCTCCCAATTTCCATCAAAGGCAAGTCCAATTAACTCCCCATCACCATTAATGATAGGTGAGCCGCTGTTACCTCCTGTTATGTCATTGTTAGATAAGAAACATACAACAAGCTTTCCATCCTTGTCGGCGTATTGTCCGAAGTCTTTCTTGTTATATAATTCCTTCAACTTGGAAGGTACGGTGAATTCATCGCTTGTTGGGTCTTCCTTCTCCATAACTCCGTCTATAGTGGTGATAAAGTCATAGTGGATAGCGTCAGCTGGATAGTAATCCAAAACTTGTCCATACGTCATACGCATAGTGAAATTTGCATCAGGGTATTGCACCAAAGACTTGTCCATCTCTCTCAACGCCTCAACGAAAGCCATACGTGCCTTAGACAGATTGAGAGCGTTGTTGTCAGCAGTTGTCGCCTCATTCTCATTAACTATCAAGTGATAAGCTTCCATTGCCACTGTGGCAATCATATCTGTGTTTAAGGTCTTTGGATTTGGCTTTTTCATAAATTTATCAAAGCTTTCCTTAGTGGCAAATACAGATTTTTTGAATGCCTTTTCTACGAACTTGTCTATACCTCCCTCTTTGTTGATTTTAGTTGCAAATCCGTTATTGTTAAGGTCATACAACATAGTTACCAAAGCACGGAACATTTCTTTCTCTGTCTCTTGGTCATAAGCCTCAAAATGCTGTGTGCCTTGTGCAGAGAGTGCTGCAAACATTCTTTCCTTTACCATCTCTTGCTTGTCCTTGTCCATAGCGGCAAAGAATTCGAAGTTTTTGGTAATGCGGAATGCCATAAGGGCTCTTTGTGCTGTCATCAACCCAAGGTTGCCGTACCATGAATACTTTTCCTGCGGGCTTTGAGCTATTGCCTGACACGCATTTTCAAGGTCAGCAAACACTGAGCCATAACGTTCCTTACGAGCAGGGTCTTGTCCTATCCAAGAAGCTAATCTTTTCTCTATTGCAAGCTTCTTTCCATATACGTCAAGACGCTTTAAGCCTCTCAATTCACCCTGTTTGTTCTTCCACAAGTTCATCATGGAGGCGTAATCAGAGGCATACTTCAAGCTAATTGCTTCATCTCTGTCCATCATCTTCTTCATCGTTGGCAACATATAGCCACCGGCATCAATCACCGCTGGGTCTGATACCTTTATCGTGTTATCCACTTCGTATGAAGTCATATATCTTTCAGTTGAGCCGGGATAACCCCAAATCATAGTGAAGTCTCCTTTATTTACACCTTTGATACTTACAGGTAAAAAGTGCTTTGGTTTGTAAGGAACGTTGTCTTTGGAAAATTTAGCTGGCTTGTTGTCCTTGTCAGCATAGATACGGAAGATAGAGAAGTCCCCAGTATGACGGGGCCACATCCAGTTGTCGGTATCACCTCCAAATTTGCCGATTGCAGACGGCGGAGCACCAACAAGACGTATATCACTAAACGTTTCATAGATAAACATATAGTATTCTAATCCTTCAAAGAAAGGCTTAATATCAACAGTATAGCGTCCGTTTTCGCTCTTTTCTTTTACCATGGCGGTAATACGCTCATTTATTTCGGTAGCATACTTAATCTTATCCAATTCATTGGCGTATTCTCCCAAGATTTCCTTCGTTACATCGTCCATTCGCACTAAGAAAGACACCGTTAAGCCTTCTATCGGCAACTCTTGGTCTGTTGAATAAGCCCAAAAGCCGTTCTTTAAGTAGTCATGCTCCACTGTTGATTGCGAAGCAATGGCATCATAGCCGCAATGGTGGTTTGTAAACATCAATCCCTTGTCTGACACAACCTCTGCCGTACAGAAGTTACCCATTTGGACGATGGCGTCTTTGAGACTGGAATTGTTAAAGCTGTAAAGCTGTTCGGCAGTCAAATGCAAACCCATTTTTTGCATTGTTGCATAATTTAACTGCTTGAAAAACATCGGCAACCACATACCTTCGTCAGGTTTAGGTGTCGGTTTGGCAAAGCACATTGTCATTGAAAACGACAGCAAAAGTGCTGTAAATAAACATTTTTTCATTTCTAATTCTTGTTTTAATTATAAAAAATACTCTAAATTTGAGTTTGCAAAGTAACAACTTATTTTTGAGACTACCAAATTTTTTATTGATAAACAATAACTTTTTTTCATTTTACAGAAATTAAATGTTGATAATTTAGCCTCCAAACTCAGATATATCCTATCAAAACTCGAATTAACAAAATTTACTATAAATTTAAGCAATTTGTGTATGATAACAGAGATACCTCATTTTAATTTTATTTTTTGTACTTTTACATTCTCAAACTAAACAACGAATAGAAACTTATGCTCTTTTGCCAAAATCAAGCTCTGCTTCATTTTCCTAAAGCGGCGTTTCGTGACGCTGAAACGCCACTTTAGCGTCACGAAACGCCGCTTTAGAAAATTAAGGTGGCACTTGGCTAAAATTGAGGAGTCTTTTTCCCCATTGTTAAAATATTTTGCCCAAATGAAACAAATCACACAATAAATGTGTCTTATTTATAGTTAATAAGAAATTAAAAAAAATAAAATGGTAATGATATTAAAGAGATTTATGATTTTGTGTGCTTCTTTGTGTTTTGGCATCGGCTATGGCTTTGCTCAAAGCTGCACAAGCGTAACAATAGTTGAGGATAGTGCTGGCATAGACATATCTGTTCCCTCTGCTCCTACAGGCAGACGGGTTACTTGCATTGTGCCCTTTGTAATATTGAAGGCAAATGTCTTTGCTCCCGGTGGCTCCACAGATTATATTGCAGAAACTATAGACTTTGCTGAATGTCCTTCTACATGGGCACCTACCGTTGGCATTAATCCAGGAGATGCGTTAGACTTTGCCAGCGAATTAACTGGAGATGACCAATGGAGTACTCCGCTGAGTATTGACGTCAATGGTTACCCTCAAGCACCGGGTACGCCTTTTTTTCAGTTTTCTTTCTTTGGAAACACCTATAATACAATTCAACTGAATACTAATGGAGAAATTTCTTTTGACTTTTCTCATGCTTGGTACTCTAATTGTGGATACACTATTAATGCAAATGATGCTATTCCAACTACTAATAGCAACATACATAGAAATGTTATTATGACACCTTATCATGATATTTGGTTCGGACCTTCTTATCCTAATGCGCATTGCTATTATAGAACAATAGGATATTATCCTTGTAGAAAATTTGTAGTTATTTTTGCCAACTCACCAATGTTTAGCTGTACGAGTTTAATTGTAAATCATATGTGTGTGCTTTATGAAATGACTAATACCATAGAATTTTATATCAAAGATAAACCAAGTTGCACTGCTTGGCAAGGTGGTCGTACTATTTTAGGTATTCACAACGCCGATGGCACACAGGCTTGCGTTATACCCGGTCATAATGCAACTGCGTGGGAGGAATACAACACTGCATACCGTATTCGTCCGCAAGGAAATTTACATTCTGTTTGCCAATGGTCAAGGAAGACTCAAAATGACGTGGCGTATGTACCTATTGTTTCCCTTGATACCATTAGGTGCAAAGCTGCCCCAACAATAGAAGATGGTCCAACTTGGTATAAATGCGAGGCAACTATTTACATGGAAACCGGTGATCCCATTCCTGTTGTTGTAGATTCTGTTTTGGTGTATCCGCCTAACACCCCTCCTTTGAGCGTTTCTCACAATGGAAATACAGGTGCTTTTGACACTATATGTTTAGGCGATAGCATTAACATACAGCTTGAAGGTCGTTCGTTTTACAAAATCATTTCCCCTATTGAAGTAGATATTCCATCAACACAGGACACAGGACGAATAAGCCTTTTCCCTATGGGAGACATTACTTATATCTTAGAGGGCTACAACCTTGACATTTCTGGTGATACTGTCTGTCCTTTCTATGATACTTTAAATGTCAATGTTCGGTCTTACGAAATAAGTCTTGGTAACAATGATACGATATGTGCCGGTGATAGTATTAAGCTTTTCAACCTCAACAGTGATTATACAGGACTCTGCACTTGGACAACAGGCTTCACAGGCGACACTTTGGCAATCCCTCTTCAAACTTCAGCCGACATAGGTCTTACAATGCAAGACGGCTGGGGCTGCTTGGCAAGCGACACCGTTCATATAGAAGTTCATAATCCTCCTTCAGTATCCTTTTCTGGCACACAGGCAATCTGTCCTCAAACAAGCACAACCCTAAGTGTAACTTCCAATCCTGTAAATTGCCTATACGATTGGGGGACATTAGGAACGAGTAACTCCATCAGCGTTTCTCCGACTGCCGATACGACATGGTATGTTGTCTCAGTCAAGCGTCCGCCTGCCATGTGCGAAACAATAGATTCGGTATTCGTTGCCATACTGCCTGCACCCGTCATTTCAATAACCCCAGATCAAACAATATGCGAAAGCGAGAGCGTTGTAATTGATGTCAATGGTGCTGCCAGCAGATTTGAATGGCAAACCGCACCAACAGATGTTCATGTGCAGGGAAGCTCTGCCACACATATTACGGTAAGTCCTCAGAACAGCACAAGATATACCATTCACGCTTGGAACGATATTGGTTGTGAGAGCGTAGAAGCAACAAATGTCTTCATAGAACCTCGCCCCATTGCACGCATTGCCTATAACCCTACCACGATTGACGAACTTGACCCCATAATTCTTTTCTATGACTCATCACAAGGAAATATGACAAGAGCATGGTCAATAAGTGATGGCACAACTACCCAAGAACAGAACTTCTCTCATCAATTTGACGTAACAAATGACGATGAATTTGATATAAGTCTTCTTGTTGCTACGTCAGCAGGCTGTTTGGACTCAACACAAACAACAATCAGAGTCTTCCGTCAGCACAGTGTCTTTGCTCCAACGGCTATCTACACTCACGACAACAACATTGCCAACCGTACTTTCAGACTTTACATTGACCGATTGAGCGAATACAACCTCACAATCTACAATCGCTGGGGCACAATAGTCTTTCAAACCAACAACATCAACCAAGCGTGGGACGCAACCTTCAACGGCAAACCTGTTCCGCAGGGAAGCTACGTCTGGATAGCAAAATACCGCCTCACAACAGAGAAAAACAGACTCTATGAAAAGACTGGACAAGTTATGGTAATGGATTAGAAGGGTATTATAAAGCTATGGCGGAACAAATAGGCAGATAAATTTTTCAAAGCACCAAATCCGTAATTTATAAGGGTTTTCTGCCGTTACAAAAAAGAATTATACGAAGATATTGCATTCTTTTAATTAAATTATGTTACCTTTGCAGTGTTTTTTATGTTCATTATGTTGAAGCAAATTAGTGTAAAATCAAATTATAATAAGACAATGAAAAATTATTGCAAAGTTATAGCAAAGCGGTTTCTTATAACGTTAATGCTAATGTCTTCTTTCGCTGGCTTGAAAGCCCAAAGCTATGATTTCAGTTCTGATTTCAAGCAAAAGACTATTTACTATACGAGGCTAAATGCAACAACCGTCAGCGTATCCAGCGCTTTCATCAACTGCTATTGGGGAAAGATTGAAATACCTGACACAGTTCGTTACGACAGCGTGAAGTATGATGTTGTTGCCATAAGCAATTACGCTTTTGCATTGAGCGACAGCCTGACGGAAGTAAAGATTCCAGAGAGTGTTACGACCATTGGCAATTTTGCTTTCCAGACCTGTCCCGCTCTAATAAAGGTTGAGCTCACTGACAGCATACAAACGATAGCCAAAGGAGCGTTTAAGGGTTGCTTATCCCTTCCTTCAATAAAACTACCCGTTAAACTGACAAAAGTAAGCAATATGTGCTTTATGCAATGCAAAGCTTTAGACTCGGTGGTAATTTCAAACAACATAACAAGAGTAGATACCTCTGCATTCGAAAGCTGCGAAAGCTTAAAGCATTTGGTCATTGACGAGCCTGTTTCGGTCATCGGCAAATCTGCATTCAGACTTTGCCTGTCATTAAACGCCATTGTGTTACCAAATTCCGTTCAAACACTGGAAGATTTCGCTTTTTACGCAAGTGCATCTGTTCATACCGCTGCATTAGGTTCAGACAATAACACCGCCCTAACCTTCATTGGCAAAAGTGCTTTCGCATATTGCACACGTTTAATCAAGACAACAGTCTATTCATCCTTCCCTCCGAAAGCATACGATGACAGCTTCACAGGAGTAGAAGCAAAACACATCCTTCACGTCCCTTGTAACAGCAAGCCAATCTACGACACCACTGACGCATGGAAGCTATTGAACGACACCGTTGAAGGAAAAGAAATAGTAGAAGACTGCACCGGCTTGGCAAATGAAGATTTCAGCACACCAACCGCTTCACTCTACCCAATCCCTGCTTCAAACACCATAACACTTGAAGGAGACGGCATAATGGAAGCAAGAATCTGCAACCTGCTTGGACAAGACATCATTTCAACCCGTCCAAACGGCAGACTGAAAAGCCAAATTGACGTTTCAACTCTTTCAAAGGGAATGTACATTGTGCGACTTAGATTTGCCGATGGAAGAAACAGCAGCCTGAAGCTACAAATAAAGTAGATTACACCCCCGAATATCAGAATAATCCAAGCGACCAAGCAGACGAAATGCTCGGTCGCTTTTTCTTTCCGCTAAATCAGCCGTTTCGATGAAGCAACAAGAGTGAATATTTGCAAGATCTATCACATTGATTGCCCCCTTTGTTGTGCCAGACCAAGAAAATGGATCATTAACATCCCGAATCATAACTCTCATCTGCGGAGGTGTTTGATAGATTCCTTCACCTGTTGAATAGGCTTGCGACATCAGCTCACACATTCCGTATTCTGAGCAAATATTTCGCACATTAAACCCATCGCAAAGCTTCAAATGCAGTTCTTCTTTAGTGATTTCCTGCCTCATTCCCTTCATTCCGCCCGTTTCAAAGACGATTAAATGCTTCAAATTGAGGTTCTGCCGCTCTATAACGTCCAACAAAGCATACGAAACGCCAAACAAAATTGTTTTTACGCCATTTTGCTCATTTGAAATCAAGGTTTGGATTAACAAATCAATGTCTTGGTTAAAGAAATCGCTGTGATTCTGAGCTGTTTGGCTGACAAAATAATCCATCATAAAGATTAAGGACGAGTGTTTGTTCGTTTGGTAAGACGGAAGCAAGACAAGAAAACACCAATCCTTCAAATCACCGAAACAATTTGAGAAACTATGCACACAACTTTTTATATAAAGTTCGCAAGACTTTATATGGTGAATGCTCCTTTTTTGATTTGTTGTGCCACTGCTTTGAAAGAATGTTTCATCTTCCCAATTTGACGTAACTACTTTCTTATTTTTAAAAAATTCTATGGGCAAAAAAGGTATGTCTTTTATTGTTTTGACGTCCTTAGGCAGCCGTTTAATATGCTGACACCAAGAATTATAAACCTCATTCTTCGCATACTGATATTCAAACGCCTCAATAGCTAAATCATTAAAAGTTTTATCATCATCAAAGCAAAATATCCGTTGTTCAAAATCCTCAATCATTGTTTAAAATCAAAATTTTATCAAATCAATTTGCAAAAGTACATATATTTTTTGTATTCTGGGCAAGATAGCGTCAATGGAGTTGATTTTGATCATCATCTTACGTAAAATTGTGGTCAGAAAGTGAGATAATAATTATGTTTTTATCTCATAAAATTTACACAAAACACTCATTAAAAACACCATTTCCCTGCTCCGTTTTACCCTTTTTTTAATACGATTTTAACCAAATGCCACTTCGTCAAAGCGAAAGGCAGTTTTTAATTTCCTAACGCCATATTTGTTTCCGCCAATCATACTCCTTATTCATTAAGAGTTCGTTTATCTCTATCATCAATTATTATAAATTCCGTTGGTTCTAATTTGTTATAATCAATATTTATTTTCTCTGTATTTGCAAATGTCTGTATGAAATTCTTTATGTGCTTTACGATTTCAGTCATTGTATCGTACTTTAGGTACTCTGGCTTGTCCCAATCAACCGCACTATAACCACCGTTATGCTCGCACAACTCTATTATAGGTGTAGGTATAGCAGATATAATGTATTCAGACGACCCTTTATATTCAATAAACCCATTATCTTTTTTCTTAAAAGGTCTGATAATGTCGTCAAAATTAGTTATCTCTTTGCTGTTAAAGTACGCTTGTGCTGTGCTATCACTATTTCCTATGCGAGAAATATCAAACATTATTTTTATATCATCTTCATCTATTAAGGCTTCAAGCAAATGTGGCATATATTCATACTCCCAATCATAATCAAATGTGCCGATAATTCCTTCATTAGTTATGGCAAAAGCAATACTTCGCTTGCAAGAATGCTCTTTGCTAAATATTTTTGCCAACTCTATAATGGCAGCAGTACCACTTGTGGCTGTATTTGCCATGTTACAGTTTTCCACCATATCATCTATAGTGTCACATTCGTATCCTTGAAAATCTGTTTTGACAATTAGCCATTCATTCTTCAATGTTTCGTCATTCCCTTCCACAATAACAACTATGGCTCTTGGAGTAATAACAGTATCAGTGTTTATATTAGTATGGTTATATTCAATAGGAATTTGGACAACCTTCAATCCTGCATTCTGCAACTCATTTATCACATAATCCTCTGCTATTTTCATATACTTAGTGCCAACAGGTCTGCCCATAAGGCTGTCATCGGCAAGAGTATAAACGTGTTTTTTGAGATTCTTTTTCAAGTCTTTCTGTGCCGAAGCACCAATGCAGAAACCCATAACGAGCAAAGAAATAATGCAAAACCTAATCTGTTTCATATCAAATAAGTATTAAAATATGGGGCAAAAGTAATAAAAGTTTGTTGCTTAGCATCATTTCGCTATTTCTTTGTTTTATTTTAACCAAACTCTGCATCATTTTCCTAAAGCGGCGTTTCGTGTCGCTAAATATGCGTTTCATCGTAACGAAACGCCGCATTAGAAAATTAAGGTGGCATAATGCTAAATTAGAATGTGGGTAGAGGAGGGCAAAATGATGATTTATTTTGTTGTTTCAAAAAAAAAGATGTACCTTTGCTATCATTAAATACGGCAAAAAGACTCCTTAAGTTGTCCTCAACCTAAAGTAATAAAAGAAAGTAGAAAATTGCGTGAAGATTATTGGATAAAAAAGCAGGAATACAGAAAGACACATAACATATTTGAAAGAATGTGGCAATCCTTGAAAAATATTTTTTGAATGAAAGTGCAAAAACCGCAGTTATTAAAAATAATTTTCCTACTTTTGCAGGTGTAATTAAAAGGGATTTTGCTATGAATAGTCTTATTACTTCAAATTTAGAACGCATAAAGCAGGTTTGTGATAGCCATTTTGTTGATGCTATGTATGTCTTTGGGTCATCATTGACTAATAAGTTCAATGCTCAAAGTGATGTGGATTTGTTGGTGTCATTTAAGGCTATGGATTATGCCGATTATGCTGATAATTATTTTGAAACGGCAGAACAATTAGAAGAGATTTTTGAGCGACCTGTTGATTTGGTAACTGAAAACTCTTTAAAAAACCCTTATTTCATTCAGTCTATTAACCAGTCAAAAGTTTTGTTGTATGGAAATAGAGATTAAAAAGTATCTGTACGACATTCAACAATCCATACTCTCAATAGAAAACTACTTGGGAGAAAATCTTGATTTCAATGTTTATATGTCTAATCAAATGTTGCGGCGAGCCGTTGAAAGAGAGTTCGAAATCATAGGAGAAGCAATGAACAGATTGGAAAAAAATGCTCCCAACATAAACATTTCAGCGAAGAAGCAAATTATAGGAATGAGAAATAGGGTCATTCACGGCTATGATAAAATTGACGATGGGATTATTTGGGGTGTTGTAGTGCGACATTTGCCTGTTTTGAAAAGAGAAATAGAACAGATGATAAAAGAAATTAAGTAACTTTTAATTCTTAATTGAAATAAATTTTTCTATTCTTGCAGGCGTAATAATTAGATAAAAAATAAGGTTCTAAATACTTTAAGAGAAAAAGGTAACTTCACAAAAGGAAACTACCTTGCAAAGCTGCATACTGGCAAAGGCGTAACGGCAAAGAAGTAATCTTACCTATAATTATAGCGATACCTATCTTGGCAGTTGCGAAAACTTCTTCCGACCTTTCAGGTGATACTCTTTGAGGATTGAATGAGGGTAAATATTTGATGGAAGCTTTGTAGCTTTGTCCTTAATGGTGCTTTTATAGAGTTTTTTCATTCTCATAAAGGCACACAATCCACATATCACCGCCCACATATCCTTAGGCTTGCCGCTCAAAAGAAAGGTCAAGGCTGCGAAAAGGTCTAAGGCAAGGCGGATAAGAAAGATTTTAGGATATGATTTGCGAGGATAGTTCTTATAAAGAAGCAGATGATTGTTGCGGAAGTTGAGAAAGGTCTTCTTAAAGGTGCTTTTCTTCAACGTAGCCCCCCCAAGATGATAGCAGATTGAAGACGTAGCACAATAGATAGAATACCCTGCTGCTCGGATACGAAAACAAAGGTCTATCTCTTCCTGATGTGCAAAAAACAAAGGGTCAAAGCCGTTAAACTTTCTGTATATTTCCGACCTTATCATCAAGGCTGCACCTGTCGCCCAAAAGATTTCGCAAGTGTTATACTGCCCTTCATCCCGTTCAATGGTAGAGAAGACACGCCCACGACAAAAAGGATAGCCAAGATAGTCAAGCTCTCCTCCTGCTGCTCCTGCATATTCAAAGGCGTTTTTATCCAAATAGGAAAGCAATTTAGGTTGGCAGACGGCACATTCGGGCTTTGTTTCCATTAAATCAATCAAAGGTTCAAGCCAAGACTCCGTTACCTCAACGTCATCGTTAAGAAGCATAAAATAATCCGCCTCTATGTCTTGCAGCCCCTTGTTATAGCCTTCGGCGAACCCATAGTTCTTGTCAAGTTTTACTGTTTTAACGCAAGGAAACTCTGTTTTGAGAACGTCCAATGAACAATCCGTTGAACCATTATCAACAACATAAATATCGTAAGGGGTATGCTTTACAACAGAAGGAAGAAATTGTCGTAACAAATGTTCCCCATTGTAATTCAAAATGACGACAGCAACCTTCATTTAGTAGCCTCGTTTGAACTGTATTCCTGCTTCGCCTTCGGTATATTCAGGAAGGTTGTTGCGAGACAGCACTCTCTCCCAGAACAATGTTGTTGGCTCTCCCTTAGCGTTTGAATGCAGCAAGCGATATTCTCTTACATCATTCATAGGAGCGTAAAAGACAAAGGTACGATTGGTTTCTCCGAAAGCTGTCCTGTCATATCGCCACATCTGATAAGGCAAGTAGGTAAAGGATATGTTGTTATTGCTTCTTACTTCGGGGTCTGTGCTTAGCTCAGCAGGAGTTTGGCTTCTCATTGCCGTAGTTTGCTTAAATCGTTCGTCAATTATGTTGTCCGGTTGTCCATAAATCATATAGATTCTGCCCATATCGGTATAGTATCCCTTTTTTGTAGGTGTGGCAAAGTGCTGACTGACATACTTAGCTCTTTTGTGGTATTCGCTGTAACCTTCTTTTGGATTGTCAGGATAGTTCGCTCCCCAATAGGAATAAAGGAAATTACGCAGTTCTTCGGTGCTTTTACCCTTCACTTCCTTGTCTATGAAGTTCCTTTCAGTTTTGTTGGCTATGGGAGCAAGGCTTTCTATGTCGTCAATCAGGGCAAGAGGGTCGGTGATGTTATCAAGATAGGTGTCATCATCCAAAGCAACAGGGGCTTCAAAAGCATTACCATCTTTAAGGAAAGCATACTTTTTGTCAGCATAAAGAAGATTGTTGCTGTCACGGACTTCAACAACCAAATTGTAATATCCCTTTTTCAGATTACTTATATCAATCGTTTCAAATATCGTTTCAAGGCTTTTGGTTTTTGCTTTTGTCCTCTTGCCAATGTCCGCAACGGCTTTGGAAGTGTTGTAATCTTCAACGGCTACACCAATTACATAAGACTTATTGTTGCCAAAAAGTTTATCTACGTTGTAAAGCTCGGCATAAGCTATCATTTGCTTGTCATCAATGCCATAAGACTCAAACAGATAAGGGTTAATATCATATCCATTTTTGCTAAAAGCGTTTGGAGTCTTGGTTTTGGTGTAAGAAGATACGAGTTTGATGTCCGAAATTGCCAATTCATTCGCCTTATAGTTCATTTTAATAATATCCCTAACCTCACGGGCTTTATCAGCAGCATTCTTGTCCCTTATTTTCAGGTAAAAGGGATAGCTGCCATTAGGTAAAACGACCTTCTGAACGTCATACAGCGAAGCAAAACTGCGATTTTCCTCACTTGTTATTTCAGGAGACAATATGCTTCTTTGCTCTACATACAGGGCTTTGGTGCAAAGTGAGTCGGTATAGACGACAAGAGTCATATCTAATGCAGCTTGATATTTGCCATTGTCCTTTTTTACGTATTCAATGCTTGAAGCGTCAATGGAAGTGTTTATTTCAACAAAATTACCTTCGGCAGAAGAGTAGGTGGTGAATGAATAAATAAGGTTAAGTCCCTGTGAGAAGCCCACAAAAGGAACAACCAACAATGAGATTGCTATCAATATCTTTTTCATATCTTTATTTAAATGATTTGATTTTTATTTCGCTTTGAGGATTTAGCAGTTGCCCGCTACGATTTTCGTTCTGTGATTTAATCTGAGCTTCTAATTCTTTGATAGATGAGCCTCTTGTCGTGATGTTTGGCTCGGATACTCCCTTGCTGACAAGATATGCTTTTATGGCTTCGGCTCTTGCTTTTGAGCGGTCGTTATCTGTTCTTACGTTAAGCCCTTCGGTGGCTATTCTTCCTATGATTTCAACGTGTATTTTAGGATATTCACGCATTATTTCCACCACTCGGTCTAAGACAGGCAACGATTCCGGCAGTATTATTGTCTTTCCCTCCTCGTCTGTGTCATAATACAGGTCTCCACTGATTGGAAGATTAGAGCCTATCTTTATCTCCACCAAATAAGCAGTCAAAGCACTGTCGGTTTTTGCCTTATCGTAGCTGATAGTGTTTGTATAGTTGAAGTAACCATTCTTTGTAAGGTTGATGGTGTAAGTTTTGTTCGGCATAAGTTTTAATTTCTGAGCACCAACATCTGTTTTCTCCAAAGCAATACGCTGAGTCTCGTTCTCAATGACAACAATATCGGCTGTCGTTCTCTGTTTGCTTATGCTGTCTATTGGATAGATTTGAAACGGCGTTGATTCCGTCCAAACCTCTGCCCGTATTGTGTGTCCCAAACCTCCATCGTTCAGATTATCAACAACAATCATATAACTCTCACCCTCTTTCACCTCAATATACTTTGCATAAGCGGTGGTAGAAGACTTGTCCAGATTGATGTCCGTTGCATTTAGCCGCAAGCCTGTCTTACCCGACACCGCAGGGTCAATGGAAGACATCACCGAACGCACAGGCAGCACGCGATTACGCTCAACGCGGTTACAGAAATAGCGGTCTGTGTATTTGTAAATCAAGAAATCGTAATCATCTGTCTGACTTTTGGGGGCTATATCCACCAACAGCTTGCCGCTATAAGGGATTTCCACCTTATACCACACCGTATTATGCTCCTGTTCAAAGACATTCTTGGCTGTCTTATCACGTTTTATTTCATTGATGTAGCCGAAACCTTGCAATGGTTCGGTCGGTCCGAAAGCCGTATCTAACTCTAAATTAACGGCAAACAAACAATCCGCACAACGAGGTGGTAATTGCACTTCGGTAACGATAGGTTTAACGTCCGCAGTGGCTTTTTTAGGCTTTTGAGCAGTAACAAAACTGCTTGCAAAAGCACAAATGACTAAGATTATAACTAACTTTCTCATACGCAACATATATCTAATTAACCTGCAAAAATAATATAAAAATTTGAAATAAAGCATTTTTTATCAAAAAATTTTACTTCGCCGCCATAAAATATTATTTAGACGGGTGAAAACTTTGTATCAATACTGCAACTATATACACTGATAACCAATAATTTGATTTCATTAAAACGCATTCAAGCCTTAATCAATTAAATCTTCATTTGGTTGCTGCCAAATATCATTCTATTTTCCACAAACACCACTTTAACATAACCAAACGCCACTTTAACTTACTCAATCGCTGTTTTAATTTAGCGAAACAGTGTTTTATTTTGTTGAAACGCCACTTAAAATTTATTTGATGTACATCTTATTTTCATTAGATGTACATCTTATTTTATTTTGATGTACGTCTTATTTTATTTTGATGTACGTCTTATTTTATTTTGATGTACATCTTATTTTATTTTGATGTACATCTTATTTATTTTAGATGTACATCTAACGAAAATAAAGCAGCGTTTCGCTAAAATAAAACACTGTTTCGCTAAATTAAAACAGCGTTTGAGTAAGTTAAAGTGGCGTTTGGAGAAAGTAGAATAGCGTTTTGGGAGAGGATTTTGCTAATTTGGCGTTCGGAATTAGGGGTTGCCTTTGTGGATTTGAAAAAAAGTTGTATATTTGCAACCTGAAAAATAGATTCTTATGGCAGAAAAAAACCTTATAATCTACAATACACTCTCTCGGAAGAAAGAAATATTTGAGCCATTGACGGCAGGCTATGTCGGAATGTACGTCTGCGGACCAACGGTTTATGGTGATGCTCATTTGGGACACGCAAGACCGGCGATAACGTTTGATATTATCTTTCGTTATCTGAGGTTTTTGGACTACAAAGTGCGATATGTGAGGAATATAACAGACGTTGGGCACTTGGAAAATGACGCTGACGAGGGCGAAGATAAAATAGCAAAGAAAGCACGCTTGGAACAATTAGAGCCAATGGAAGTTGCCCAATATTATACCAAACGTTACCTTGACGCAATGGATGCTTTGAATGTGCTAAGACCAAGCATACAGCCCACAGCATCAGGTCATATCATTGAGCAAATTGAAATTGTTCAAGCGATTTTGGATAGCGGTTACGCCTATCAAAGTAACGGCTCTGTGTATTTTGATGTTGTTAAATACCAATCTGATACCAATAAATACGGAGTGCTTTCCAATCGGGTCATTGAGGATATGGTTGCCAATACACGTGAGCTTGACGGGCAGCAGGAAAAGCATAACGCTACCGATTTTGCGTTGTGGAAAAAGGCTTCGCCGGAACATATTATGCGATGGGCATCTCCTTGGAGTATAGGCTTTCCCGGCTGGCATTTAGAATGTACTGCAATGAGCCGAAAGTACCTTGGAGAGCAATTTGACATTCATGGAGGAGGGTTAGATTTGCTTTTCCCTCATCACGAAAGCGAAATTGCTCAATCTGTGTGTGCCTTTCATTGCGAGCCTGCAAAGTATTGGATACATAATAATATGATTACCATTGACGGAAAGAAGATGGGCAAAAGTCTTGGCAACTTCATAACTCTGCAAGAGATATTTAGCGGCTCTCACGCATTGCTTCAACAGGCTTATTCGCCGATGACGATACGCTTTTTCATTCTTCAAGCCCATTATCGCTCTACTTTGGACTTTTCAAACGAGGCATTGCAGGCGGCAGAACGAGGTTTGAAGAAGTTGTTTGAGGCTTTCAAAAACCTGAAACATATAAAGCCTTCTGACAAAACGACCATTGACTTAGACCTTATGGACAAAGTGGTTGAGGCAATGAACGATGACTTCAATACACCTGTCGTTATAGCACATCTGTTTGAGGCAGTGCGTCAGATAAATCTTCTTTTGGAGACAACGCAAACAATAACGGCTGATGACCTTCTGCACTTTACGGAAGACTTTACAGCCATTTTACATAGCATTCTTGGACTGACAGAGGAGGCAAACGACACTTCGCAACAGCTTGTTGAAGGATTGGTGAATTTAATATTGGATTTACGGACGCAAGCCCGCACAGCAAAGGACTGGAAGACCAGTGACCAGCTGCGGGATACTCTTTCCGAACTCGGCATAACCATAAAGGACGGCAAGGACGGGGCAACGTGGTCAAGAGATTAAGAAATAGAAACATAAGATGAAAAAATAACATTAATATCATATAAAACAATGAAGCGAATATTTATCTTTTTGTGGTTAGCATTAGGTTTTGCTACCATGAGTTTTGGACAGCAAACGTTGTCTCCTCCAACGAGGGCAATGTTGCATAATTTAAGTAAAGTGGAAAAGCAGGGTAAGACGCTTTCCGTTGAAGACACGAGTTTTATAAATTCTTATGGCTTGGTGAGTATTGACAATGTCGTTTATGCAAGTTGTTTTATTCGTGTCAATGAGAATTTCAATGAGCGGGAATTTGCATTGCTTGGCGGTAAAATGAACCCTCACGAGGGCAATCTTGCTACGGCTTTAATCCCTGTTTCTCAAATTGAAAATGTGGCTAAGATAGACGGCGTTGTAAGAATAGAAATAGGTGAGAAGGTCAAATTGGATTTAGATGCAGCACGCACAGCCTCCAACGTTAATCAAGTTCAGGCAGGAACAAATGGTTTATCGCAGGCTTATAAGGGAGACGGCGTTGTTGTAGGTATCATTGACAACGGCTTTGACTACACCCACCCCACTTTTTATGACACTACGCACTCTGTTTATAGAGTAAAACGAGTATGGGAGCAATCAACGAGCGGCACTAATCCCTCAGGCTTTAACTATGGCAGAGAGCTAACAACGCAAACTACCATTTTAGCGGCTCAGAGAGACAATACGACAAGCACACATGGCTCTCACGTTGCAGGAATTGCAGGTGGTTCTGGTGGAGCGACAAGTGCAACATACAGAGGCGTTGCTCCAAACAGCGATTTGGTCTTTGTGGCAACAAATATGACTACCACCGGAATAGCAGACGGAATATCATACATCAAGAGTTATGCTGCTTCTGTGGGAAAACCCTGTGTTATCAATATGAGTCTTGGCTCTAACAGAGGACCTAATGATGGTACTTCTTCCTTTGAACAATACTGCGACCAAATGGCAACAGCAGGCGTTATTCCTTGTATATCAGCAGGCAACGAAGGTAGCGACCCTTTGTTTGCAACCAAGACACAGACCGGAGTAGATACTATGAACGTTGCTTATGATTTTGTCAGCGGGAGTGCTTATAATTATGTTTGGGGCACACCAAACAATCAATTTTCTGTTGCTGTAGCAATATACAATGCTTCAACAGGAGCTTATGTTGCCACTACTCCTTTTACTCAAACAAGTTCAAGTGGTTATTATAACAATACTATATCTTATAGCGGTTCAAGTTGTGGTGTAACGATTTGGGCTGAGTCGGCAGACCCTAATAACAATAAGCCTAACGCTATGGTCTCTGTTAATTATAGTAATACGAACTCTAATTACTATGTTGTCATAAGAGTAAGAAGTTCTGCTGCGAGCGGAACAACGACGAGTATGTGGTCAGGTGATGTTACCTTCCGCACAACTGCCTTTAATTCTACTTTCACCACAGGTTCAACCAATCAAACAATAAATTGTTTGGCGACAGGCAATAATTCTATTGCTGTAGGAGCGTATGCAACGAAATTAAGTTATACATCTTTGGGTGGAAGTAACTATGGATATAGCGGCACGGTAAGTGATATTGCATACTTTTCAAGTAAAGGACCTTCGGCTGACGGCAGAACAAAACCTGATATTGCAGGACCGGGACATACTTTGGTTTCTTCCTTCAATAGGTTTTCATCAAGCAGTAACCCGTCAAGCAGTAGTGTTGTTGCTTCGCAATCATTTAGCGGCACAACATGGTACTATGGTACTGCTTCGGGAACATCTATGTCAAGCCCTTTTGTTGCAGGGGTTATAGCTTTGTGGTTGCAGGCAAATCCTTCATTAACTCCTTCACAAGTCAAAACAATATTACAAACAACATCAATAACCGATAGCTATACCTCTTCTGTTCCTAATAACACATGGGGTTATGGTAAAATTAACGCCCTTGCTGGTATCCAAAGTGCATTGGGAACTACTGCTGTTGTAACTTATGCCGCAACATCTGTTACCGCAAACACAGCAACACTTAACGGAGCTATTTCTTCAACCCAAACAATAACGGCAAGAGGTTTTCAATACAAAGCAAGCACTGCATCTTCATGGCAAACTATTGCAGCCACAGGAACAACAACCATAACTGCTAACCTCACTGCTCTAACACCAAGTACCACTTATACTTTCAGAGCCTATGCAACGGTAGCTGGAAGCACTTATTATGGAGAAGAGCAATCCTTTACAACTCTTTGCTCTTCGGTAACAATTTTTCCATATACAGAGGGCTTTGAAAATGGTTTTGGTTGCTGGACATTAGCTTCGTCAGGAGCAGCTGCAAATACTTATTGGCAAATAGTAACAACGGGAGTCACTCCTACTTGTGCCCCTCACGGTGGTAGTAATATGGCTAAATATGCAAGCTATGACAGCCAGAATCAAGTAGGAGCATGGACAACAATGGCTTCTCCTCAAATAAGCTTATCTGGAAATATGCTTCTGTCTTTCTGGTTTTACAAATATACAGGAAGTTATTCATCCGCTAACGAAGGAGTTTATGTTTATGTTAATTCAACACCTGATACGGTTGGCGGAACATTGTTAGGCTTCGTTTCAAATATGGGAACAGCAGGTTGGGATTCCATTTCATATACCATACCTTCAGCTTTAAGTGGTACAAAATACATAGTCTTTAAGGCACTTTCTCAGTATGGCTACAATATGTATTTAGATGATATAGCCATCACACAATTCATTACCCCTCCAACGGTAACAACCCTTGCAGCGACATCAATAACCCAAACAACAGCCACACTCAACGGTACAACAACCGCAGGCACACAAACCATAACAGCAAGAGGTTTTCAATACAAAGTAAGCACCGCCTCTTCATGGCAAACTATAGCAGCCACAGGCACAACGACAATAACCGCTAACCTTACTGCTTTAACCCCGAACACAAGCTATACTTTCAGAGCTTCTGCTACCACAGCCAGCGGAACAACTTATGGCAGCGAATTAACCTTTACCACGCAACATACACCTCCAGTAATAACAACTCTTGCCGCCTCAACAATAACTAATACAACAGCCACACTCAACGGCACAACAGCCGCAGGCACACAAACCATAACAGCAAGAGGCTTTCAATACAAAGTAAGCACCGCATCTTCATGGCAAACTATTACCGCCACAGGCACAACGACAATAACCGCTAACCTTACTGCTTTAACACCGAACACAAGCTATACTTTTAGAGCTTCTGCCACAACAGCCAGCGGCACAACTTACGGCAGCGAATTAACCTTTAGCACAACGCATACCCCTCCAACGGTAACAACCCTTGCCACAACAGCAATAACTAATACGACAGCTACCCTCAACGGTACAACAACCGCAGGCACGCAAACCATAACAGCAAGAGGCTTTCAATACAAAGTAAGCACCGCATCTTCATGGCAAACTATTACCGCCACAGGCACGACGAATATAACCGCCGCTCTTACTTCTTTAACACCAAACACAAGCTATACTTTTAGAGCTTCTGCCACAACAGCCAGCGGTGCAACTTACGGCAGCGAGCAAACCTTTACAACTTTGCAGCATACCCCTCCAACGGTAACAACTCTTGCAGCAACATCAATAACTAATACGACAGCCACACTCAACGGCACAACAGCCGCAGGGACAGAAACCATAACAGCAAGAGGCTTTCAATATAAAGTAAGCACTGCTTCTTCATGGCAAACTATTACCGCTACAGGTACAACAACTATAACCGCCAACCTTACTGCTCTAACACCGAACACAAGCTATACTTTCAGAGCTTCTGCTACCACAGCCAGCGGTACAACTTACGGCAGTGAGCAAACCTTTACAACTTTACAGCATACACCTCCAACGGTAACAACTCTTGCCGCAACAGAGATAACTAATACGACAGCCACACTCAACGGCACAACAGCCGCAGGGACAGAAACCATAACAGCAAGAGGTTTTGAATATAAAGTAAGCACCGCATCTTCATGGCAAACTATAGCAGCCACAGGTACAACGGATATAACCGCTAACCTTACCGCTTTAACACCGAACACAAGCTATACTTTCAAAGCTTATGCCACAACAGCCAGCGGCACAACTTATGGTAGTGAATTAACCTTCCTAATGCAGGGCATGAATCCTGTTGTTGTAACTGATACGGCTACGGTAACTTGCGTTAGTGACGTTGTAGTTTATTTCGCAGGAACGATAACCAACGTAGGCACACCAATGGCAACAGAATTTGGCTTCATTTATGGTACTACTGCCGGCTTAACGGTTGATAACGGAACGATTGCTGCGTCAAATATGCCTGTTGTTGGAACGACTATGACGGCAACTGCTACTGGCTTCAATTATGGCGATAACTACTTCTACGTAGCTTATGCTAAGGTTGGAAGTGTTGCTTATTATGGAGTAGAGAAGCAATTTACTACTTGTGATGGCAATGGTCTGTCTGACGTTGATATTGATGCAGTAGCAATAAACATCTATCCAAATCCTGCAACGCATACCGCAACCTTGTCAATAGCAGGTTTGAGAGACGATGCACAGATTACAATCACCGACCTTACGGGCAAGGTAATTGCAAAGACTGACATCAAAGCAAACCAGACGATATTGGCAATAGATGTTGAGCATTATGCAGCAGGCACTTACTACGTTAGAATACTGAACAATGACATCAACAGAACACAAAAGTTGATTGTCAATAAATAAATAAACCGTTAAGGCTTGAATTAGAAAAGGGCAGGTGCAAATCTGTCCTTTTCTTTTTTTTGCTTGATTGAAATGAAACTCTGCCTCATTTTCCTAAAGCGGCGTTTCGTGACGCTAAAGTGGCGTTTCAGCGTCACGAAACGCCGCTTTAGAAAAATGAAGTGGCATTTTGATAAATTCATCCTTCTTATCTCCAAAATGTATTAGCTATTTATTGAAAAATATAGACCACTGAGAAAACGGATACTTGTTTTTAGTAAAATAAGCGTTTTTTTGGTTGTATTGAATAAAAGTTGTATTTTTGCACTTTCTAAATATGCTAAAATAATGAGAGAACACAAGTTATTCAACGGCAAAACTATTGCTATTCTTAGTGGCGGAGGTGATACTCCTGCAATCAATTCAAGTATTGAAGCGGTAAGGAATCGGGCGTCAATGCTCGGCTTCAAGGTCTATGGCGTGCGTCAGGGCTGGAAAGGCTTACTGGGCGAAGGTGATATTGTGGATTTGAGCAATCAAACATACAATGGATTATATGGTGGCACGGCTTTACGCTCGTCAAGGACTAACCCCTTCCCTTCAAAGAAAAACACCGAAGACCGCGTGCCGCAAGTGTTGAAAAATTTTCGGCGTTATAAGATAGATGTTCTTGTAACTATCGGCGGTGATGATACTAACGGGGCAGCCAAAAAACTATATGAACAAGAGGGTATCCCAGTCATTGGCTTTCCTAAAACGATTGATAACGATTTGCGGACAAAGACTTGGCATACTTTTGGAGATAAGACCGTTGATGCAGTTATCTGTCCCGGTTTTCCGACTGCTGCCAAAGGTATTGCGGACTTTGCTTCACGCTTGAAGACTACTGCCGAAAGCCATTCAAGAATTATGGTTATGGAAGTTATGGGTCGCGATGCCGGTTGGCTGACGGGAGCAGGTGTTTTTGGCTCTGGCGACATCTGTCTTGTGCCTGAGGTGGAAATGAACAAAGAGCGAAAGGATTTTTTCTTTGAAATGGTGAGAGAAACGTATCTAAGAAATACAAAGAAAACCTTAATTATTCCAGTCTCCGAAGGTGTCCGTTGGTTCAATGACGAAAGTGGCAGGTGTGAAGTTGTCAATGCTTCCAACGAACAGGACGAGTACGGGCATGCACGTTTGGGAGGCATCAGTGGATTGATTGCTTCGGAGATTGCTACCAAATTAAAGATTGACGCAAGGGCTCAAATCACAGGCTATTACCCACGAGGCGGTATGTGCAGTGAATATGACAGGCGTTTAACTCAGACGCTTGCCGACAAGGTTGTTGATTTGCTTCTTCGGGAGCAGTATGGTCAAATGCCGGTCTTAAATCGTGTCTGTACTTATCAGGAATTGGAGGAGTTTAACTGCTCATCTATTGATATGGGTTCAATAGGTAACCGCGCTCTGCCTGAGGAGTATTTTGACGCTAATACGTTTCGTTTTACGCCGATGTATGTAGATTTTCTTAAAAGAATAATAGGCGAGCCTTGCCACCCTGACTTTGATTACGACTTTCCTATTGTAGTGCCGGAAGACTAAGAAGACTACTTGGCTATATTATGAAGTTCCTTGCGGATAATCTGTATTCCGCTGTTGATAGTTTTCACTTCGCCGAGCAGAGCTTGCATAGACTCTTGGCTGTCGGTATGCTTTAATTGGGAAAGAATTTGGGTTTGTCTTTGTTCTAACTTATGCCATTTTAGATATAATAATGTCTGCTTTACGTGGTCATCTACGACATCTGGATTGAAGCGGTCGAGTGTTTTTAATTCAGATTTATCCTGCCAGAGCGGACTGATACTATATTTTTCTTCTTCTAATAAAAGAGATGCCGTTTCTTTGCGTAGTGTTTCATTGTCTGATGATGTGAAAAGGCTTATGTCAGGTAAGGCATTGTTGCTTTGAATGTATTGATAAAATATATCCAAAATTCCCTGCCATATAGGGTTATCAAATGCTATGCTTTCGTTTTTCAAGTCGGAGATGACATAAGCCACAATCATAAAAGTCTGTGTTTCTATTGTGCCTTGTTCGTCTATTATCACCGCTTGTCGCGTGGAGCGATCGCTATAATTAAGAAGTAGTTTAATGATACCTCTCTCCTGATTGTCGTCAGGGTAAGGGTCTTCAATCTGTTGCCGTGTTGAAAAAAAAGGTTCGGGTGAATATGTATTTGATTGCTCCGTTGCCTGTTGTTCTTCTGAAGAATGTTGTTTTAAGATGTTCGTGCGGAGTATTTTTGCCAACTCCTTTGTCAGCATATCTTCCTTCATCTTCAACAAAGAGGAGCATTGCTGGATATATGCCGTTCGCTCTATGGTGTCGGGTATCTTACTAATTGACACAAGGATTTCCTTCACAAGAGCCGCCCGTTTGATAGGGTCATCTTGTGCATCGGCAAGCAGTAAATTAGTCTTGAAGATAATGAAATCGTGTGCCTCTTCTGTTATGTAACGCTGAAATTCCGCCTGAGTATTCTTTCTTGCAAAAGAATCAGGGTCGTCTCCATCAGGGAAAAGCACTATTTTAACCTTTAAGCCTGCCGATAGAAACATATCTATCGCCCGAAAGGCAGCGTGAATACCTGCAGCGTCCCCATCATAAAGAATAGTTACATTGGAGCTATAGCGTTTCAAGAGCCTTATCTGGTCTTCCGTCAAAGCCGTTCCGCTGGTTGCCACAACGTTTTTCACTCCTTGCTGACTCATCATCACTGCATCCATATTGCCTTCCACCAAATAACAGCGGTCTTCTTTTGCAATATGATTTTTAGCCAAATGAAGACCGAAAAGAACCTTCCCTTTGGAGTAAATAAGACTTTCAGGACTATTGACATATTTAGCCTTTGTCTTGTCAGATGTTAGAATCCTACCCGTGAAACCAATAGGGCGACCACTAACCGAATAGATTGGAAACATAACTCGTCCCCTAAATCTATCATAACGCTTATCCGTTCCCTCCTTTTCAACAGTTAGCCCAGCCTTTACAAGCATCTCAACACTATAACCTTGCTTTGTGGCATAGTCTGTGAAATCTGTCCAGCTATCTTTGCAATAACCAAGTCCCCATTGCTTGATTGACTCCTGATTTATCTCTCGTTCACGGAAGTAACTCAAGCCTATGGCTTGCCCATTTTGGTCATTTAGCAGTGTTTGATGAAAGTATTTCTGTGCGCATTCGTTCGCAGCAAACAAGGCTTCTCTTTCACTCTGATTAGCAATGGCCTCAGGTGTCTGTTGTTCTTCTTCAATCGGTATCCCATAACGATTAGCCAGCCACTTCAATGCTTCAGGGTAAGTGAAATGTTCGTGCTTCATCAGAAAGGTTACTGCATCCCCGCCTTCACCACAGCCAAAGCACTTGAAGATTCCTCGTGCTGAATTGACATTGAAAGAAGGTGTCTTCTCATTATGAAAAGGGCATAAGCCAATGTGATTAACGCCTCTCCGCCTTAACTGAACGAATTGACTGACAACATCAACTATATCTGTCGCCTGAAGAATCCTCTCTTTATCTTCCTGCTTTATCACCGCAAGTCTTCCTTATACCGTCATTCCTCCATCAACCGAAAGCGTGTGACCGTTAATGTAACTTGCCTCATCCGAAGATAAAAAACAATAAGCGTTTGCTATCTCGGCAGGATCTCCCAATCTGCCTAATGGGACTTTTGACTTCATCCCCTCAATTACGTTATCTGGCATCGCAGCTACCATATCTGTTGCAATAAATCCCGGAGCCACGCAATTAACCGTAATACCCTTTCGTCCAAGTTCGCGAGCCAGCGTCTTAGTCATTCCAATCAGCCCAGCCTTTGTTGCAACGTAGTTAGTCTGTCCAAAATTCCCGTAAATACCTACCACAGATGACGCATTAACTATGCGTCCCCAGCCATTGATTAGCATATACTCGCTAACAACTTTAATACATGCGAAGACACCTGTCAGATTCACGTCAATAACTTGTTGCCACTGCTCCATAGTCATTTTCTTCAGTGTAGCATCTCTTGTAATCCCTGCATTGTTTATAAGAATGTCAATCCTGCCTAACTTATCCGCCACAACCTTTGCTGCATCCGCTATCTCATTGTACTTAGCCGTATTAACCTTTTGAAACATTGCCCCGATTTTTTGAGCAAGTGCGTTGCCACGTCCTTCATCCAAATCCCAGATTACAACATTTGCGCCCTCGTTTGCAAACTTTATCGCAGTTGCTTCGCCAATTCCGGCGGCTCCACCGGTGATAATAGCCACTTTATTCTTTAATCTCATCTTTTAATATGTTTATTTGAAGTGGCAAAAGTACAAAAAAAACCAACAAAACGAACATCCGCATTATTTTTTTGTAATTTTGCCACTCCAACTAATTATTTTAGGACAATGAAACGAGAAATTGAAATAACCATCCCGCCAATAGATTTTTCTGACTCAGAGAATTGTATCGCCCATATCGCCAAAGCATTACACCAAAGCAAAGACTCAATAAAAGATTTCAAAATCCTGCGCCGCTCTATTGACGCTCGAAAAACTCCATTGATTCGTTTGAGGCTGATAGTCAGCGATAAAGAAATAATCAATGAAAGAAAATATCCGACAAATTACCAATACGTTGATTCCAAACGCCAAGTCATAATAATAGGTGCAGGACCTGCCGGACTCTTTGCCGCATTGAGACTCATAGAGCACGGAATCAAGCCGGTAATTGTTGAAAAGGGACAGCCGGTTGAACAAAGAAAAATATCAATTGCAAACATTATCCGCACCCAAACGCTCAATCAGTCTTCCAACTGGTGCTTTGGCGAAGGTGGAGCAGGGACTTTTTCTGACGGAAAGCTGTTTAGTCGCTCCAACAAAAGGGGTTGTATCGCCAAAGTCTTGGAAACCTTTGTTGAACACGGAGCCTGCAACGATATTCTCTTCGATTCTCACCCTCACATAGGGACTGACAACCTCAGCCGAGTGATTAAAAACATCAGACAAACGATTGAGCATTACGGAGGAGAGTATCGCTTTGATACATCAATGAAAGACCTCATCATTTCAAACAATCAAATCATTGGAATAAAGACTCATAGCGGTGAAACGCTGACCTGCAACAACATAATCCTCGCCTGCGGGCACAGCTCAAAGGAAAATTACGACATATTGCTCAAACACAACATCAAAATGGCATCTAAACCTTTTGCATTGGGAGTTCGTGTTGAGCATTCGCAGGCTCAAATCAATGAAATGCAGTATCATAGCACCAAACCAAACATCTACCTTCCTCCTGCTTCATATCAGCTCGCCCATACGACAAACGAAGGCGGTGTTTTCTCATTCTGTATGTGTCCGGGAGGGATTGTGATACCTGCTTCAACGAAAGAGCGGCACACTGTGGTCAATGGGATGAGCAATTCTTTAAGAAATTCTCCTTATGCAAACGCTGGTATCGTTGTATCGGTCAATGAGAGTGATGTTGCCAAGTTTTATCGCACTGATATGAAGAAAGATGACCCTTTATTCCTGCTTTCATTTCAGCAGGACGTTGAAGCACGGGCATACGCCGGCAAAATACAGGCGTACGGGCAGAGATTGACTGATTTTCTGACCGATACAACATCCCAAAGCCTTAATCCATCATCATATCTCGGCAGTTTGGTGTGCTCAAACCTCAATCAAATTTTGCCATCCTTCGTTTGCCAACGATTAAATGAAGGTTTTAGACAATTCAATCGCCGAATGAACGGATTTATTACTCAAAACGCTACTCTGATTGGCGTAGAGAGCCGCACATCTTCGCCAGTCCGCATACTGAGGGACGACATCACGTTAGCAAGTCTAAGTGTCAGTGGCTTATATCCTTGCGGTGAGGGAGCAGGTTACGCAGGCGGCATAACATCCTCTGCTATTGACGGCATAAATGTTGCAGACAGCATAGCAAAATGCTAATTTAATTCAATAAAACGCTAAGTTAAATGAACGCAGACCCCAAAAAGCAGAAAGAAAACGTTAATAAATCCAACACAAAACAGGGAGATAACAGGTTATTTTAACACACTGATTACACCTTATAATATTCCACTCTTTTAAAGTGGCGTTTCATTTTCCTGAAACGCCGCTTTAGCGTCACGAAACGCCACTTTAGAAAATTAAAACAGCGTTTGGTAATGTTGAAAGGCTGTTTTGTTAAAGTGAAGTGGCTTTGGTTATTCGCAAAGCTCTTTGTTGCGACTGCGATGTGCCCAAACGATAAGCCCAACGACTATCAACGCCATTGGAGGCATTATCATAAGGCTGTTATTGGAGTATCCATGTTCGTATAGCCACTGAGGAACAACATTATAGCCCCATAACGTACCGCTACCAAACAACTCCCTGATGAAGGAAACAACAAGCAAAATGATGCCGTAGCCTAAACCGTTTCCTATTCCGTCAATAAACGAAGGTACTGGTTTGTTACTCAAAGCGAAAGCCTCAATTCTACCCATCACAATGCAGTTTGTAACAATCAAAGAGACAAAAACCGACAGCTGTTTGCTGATTTCATACACGAAAGCCTTCAATATCTGATCAACAATTATGACAAGCAAAGAGACAATCACCAATTGGACTATAATTCTTATACGTGACGGAATGGTGTTGCGAAGCAATGAGCAAAGAAGGTTTGACATTGCCACAACAACCGTAACGCCTAATGCCATTACTATAGCAGGCTGCATTTTGGCTGTAACGGCTAACGTTGAGCAAATACCCAAAACCTGTACAGTTATAGGGTTTTCCTTACTCAATGGGTTCTTTATAAGTTTTAGGTTTTTAGCTGAAAACCATGGTTCTTTATTCTGTTTGTTCATAGCTTTACTTGGTTTTAAGTCTGTTAAAATAAGGTATATAGAACATGAGACAATCGTTCAACATTGCCGACACTCCTTTTGATGTTATGGTGCCTCCGGAAATAGCATCAACGGCATGAGGATTATCTTTTCCTACTCGCTTTTCCACTTTTACTGATGTGAAGACTGTTCCGTCAAATATGGCTTTGCCTTCAAACTGCTGCTGAAAAGGTTTCGTTGTTATTTCGGCACCAAGACCGGGAGTCTCGCTGCTGTGTCCAAAATTTACTCCAACAACCGTTGTTAAATCATCCGCCAGAGCAACGTTACCCCATAGGCTTCCCCATAGACCCTTGCCGACAACAGGCACGACATAAATCTTCTTGCCGTCTTTAGTGCATATATATACAGGTTTGGTGTCGTCATTGGCTTTGATCTCTTCGCCTTGTGCATTAACGGCAACTTCTTCGGTGAAGTATTGTTCGTAAAGGGCTTCGGCGTTCTTTGTCGTTGAGCTAATGCCTACGCACGACAAAAGTTGCTGTTTATTTTCTATCCTTGTGTTCGCCTCCTGATAAGGTTTCAAACCAACGGCAGCAACAGCCAAAATGGCAGCAGCAACAACCACCAAAACCGTTGAATAAATGAATATGTATCTATTACTAAACATAATTTTTATTTTATTTATATCAGATATTAGTTAATATCCTTATGCCCACCATCGACTAATTTCCATCTTTTCGCTCTCTTTTTTATGTTACTATCTACAACAAAGTAATCAATTAAAGGAGCAAAGACGTTGAGTAATAAAATAGCCAACATCATACCTTCGGGATAGGCAGGATTGACAACCCGTATCAAGACAGCCATTATACCGATAAGTAAGCCGTAGATATATTTTCCTTTATTGGTTTGGGAAGATGTAACAGGGTCGGTAGCCATAAAGACTGCTCCAAACATAAAGCCACCCATTAAAAAGTGGTAGTAAAATGGCAACTGCATATAAGCATTGGTTGATGAGCCAAGTAGATTGAACGTTAAGCCCATTGCAGCCCCTCCGACAAAGACTGATAACATTATTCTCCACGAAGCAATACCGGTAACAAGCAAAATTGCTGCTCCTATCAGAATAGCAACAACAGAAGTCTCCCCAACACAACCCGGAATGAAACCAAGAAACATATCCAGTATAGAATAATGAGGTTGAACGCCACCTGTCATCATTTCTCCCAAAGCTGTAGCACCTGAAATGGCGTCTGCTTTGTCGGCAATCCAAACAGTATCACCCGACATTTGGGAAGGATAAGAAAAAAACAAAAAGGCACGAGCCACAAGAGCAGGATTAAGGAAATTCATCCCTGTTCCACCGAATATCTCTTTACCAATGATAACGGCAAAGGCTACAGCCAAAGCCAACTGCCACAAAGGAACATCAGGAGGACAGATAAGAGGGATAAGCATACCTGTTACAAGATAGCCTTCATTTACTTCATGACCACGTTTTTGGGCAAATGCAAACTCAATACCAAGACCCACAACATAGGAGACAACAATTAAAGGCAATACTTTTAAGAAACCATACCAAAATGTCTGCCAAAAGCCTACTTCTGCCATACTTTGTCCATGTGAAAGATAATGTTCGTACCCTACATTATACATTCCAAAAAGCAACGCAGGTATAACAGCAACTATTACCACACTCATAGCCCTCTTCATATCAATAGCGTCTCTTAAATGTGCCCCTGACTTTGCCGTTGTTTTGGGAACAAAAGCAAAAGAATCAAAGGCTTCAACCGTTGAATGCAGCCAATAAAACTTACTCCCCTTTGCCACTTTGGGTTTAAGATTGTCAAAGAATTTTCTTACTATTTTCATTCTCCCATTTCCTTTCTCATTAGTTCAAGACCATTTCTTATTATCTTTTGAATCTCTGTTTTGCTCACATCTATAACTTCACAGAGAGCAAAGTCTTCACTATCCACTTCGTAAATACCCAACTGCTCCATCTGGTCAATATCTTCTACTATGCAGGCTTTAATTAACTGCAAAGGATAAATATTAAGTGGCAACACCTTTTCAAATTCGCCGTTGAAGACAAAGGCTCTATGCCCCCCGTGCAGATTTGCGTCTATCTTTACAGGCTTTTTGCAGAAGCATTTAAGAAAAGAATAGGGAAAAGTACGACTAAAACTAAACTTCTTAAAGCCCGGCATTACCCAACCAAGAAATTCATAATTATCCCCTTCCTTAATGACAGTTGTTTGGCTATCATAAGCCGAAAGGAAGCCGTCTTCTGCAATTTGAGTGCCGGTAAGAACATTTCCGCTAATATATCTCAGGTTGCAGCCGCTTGTTACATTATTTTCAAACAAAGGTTTAAGGCAAGCACCCCTCTTTATTTTGTAATACCCAGTGCTTTTCACCTCACTGCCAGTCAAAGCTACAATTTTATCACTTACATAATGCCCTTCTAAAAAGAGTTTGCCAATAGTAACAACGTCTGTCGCATCAATATACCAAACTCTTTCACCTTTGTTGATAGGATATAACCGCTCAATCTGAACTGAAACATTTCCGCAAGGATGTTTGCCTGCAAAAGTATTCCGCTGCACATTTTCACAATGGAGTAATTCTTCAGATAGACTTGATTGATGAATATTAAGATGAACCTTGCCGTCCGTTAGCTTGGATAAAGCATCAATTCCAACCTGCAAAGCCGCCATTTCCCCCTTTAATAACACAGAATAGTCGGGAGATAACGGAGCAGAGTCAAAACCTTTGATAACAATACACTTTGGTTTCGTATCAGGCTTGGGAATAACTGAATAAGGACGCTGCCTTAATAGTGTCCAGACGCCGCCTTCAAGCATTTTGTCCCGTACTTGTTCGTAGCTGGCAGCACCTACACTCAGACAACCGAAGTCTTCATAATCATTCTTCCCGTCTGCTTCAATAATGATGGCTTCTATCACCCGTTTCTCGCCTCTTACGATACTTTTTATCTGACCGCTTATCGGAGAAACAAACTTAATTTCTGGCTTTTCCTTAGCAAAGAAGACAGGAGTGCCGACTTTCACTTTATCCCCTTCATCTACCAAAAGCTTTGGGGTAACTCCGATGAAGTCCTGCGGCTTTAAAGCACAGCAAACAGTATCTATTTGACGCAACTTAGGTTCTGCTTGCCCGCCAATGGGAACATCTAAACCCTTCCTTATCTTAATTAAATTCAACATCTTGTTTAGTTTTTACGAAGTCTAATCTGTATAAAATTCAACGTGCAAAAATACGTAAAATAACTTGAATAAATAATTTTCTCTCCCGTAAAAATTATATAAGAGTAAATTTTTACTACCTTTGCACCCGCAAACCGCAAAAAGGAAAGGTGCTAGAGTGGTCGATTAGGACGGTCTCGAAAACCGTTGTACCTTTATTGGTACCGAGGGTTCGAATCCCTCCCTTTCCGCAGCCTTTTTTTAGTTGGAAAGGCTAATCCAATCTTATATGCCGTGCCGTCTGTTTTTATGCAGGCGGCACATTTTTTTTCATATTATGGGAAAAAATAGTACTTTTGCCCAATGAAAGAAGAAAATATTTCCCACTTTGAACAATCTATCCTCCGCATTTTTACAACTTGTGGGCAGGGAATTTTAAGCACTCGGCAGGTGGCAGCACGTTTGAGCCTCAACGATAAAATCAGCAGGGCAAAAATCGCTAAAACCCTCCTAAAACTTGCTCAGCAGAAGCTACTAACTCAGACCGAAACAGGCAAATTTCGCCTCTCTTATGGCTCTTTTAAGTCAGACCCTGCCTTGCTTGAAGAACTAAATGAGACGGTGATGCAATCTATCCTCAAACAGTTTGAATTTGCTCCCAACTTCAAGCCGGAAACTATCGCCGAAATGAAAGAACTTACCGCAAAATTTGCAAAAAAATCCGACTAAAACTTGTCATTCTCGGAAAAAGTAGTAACTTTGCCGCCTAAAAATAAATTTTTTTCACGTTCTTTTATTAAGATGACGGGGGCACTTTTCTAACGGGAAGTGCCTTTTTTTTATGCTGAAAATACCCCAAAATTACCCCTTTGTAAGTACTTGATAATCAGAAGTCCCAACTTGTTGAAAAAAAAGTGGCTACTTTTGGGTAAAAAGTAGCCACTTTTTTTAAATAAAATGGCTACTTCTTGGGCAAAAGTAGCCACTTTTTTTTCAACAAGTCGGCACTTAGTTTTTGACAGCTGCCGAGTTGTTGTTTTTATGTCCGATTTTTTTAGTAATTTTGCACCATATAATTAATAACTTAATACTAGTTTTATAATGAAAAAATTAGAATTTCCTTTCGTAAAGGTAATGAAAAATCAGACGGTAGGTGCTAATCCGGGTACAAGATACCGCAAGCAACGGTTTAATGCAGGGAGAATCTCATTTGATGTCCTTGTGAAAGAAATAACAGAGCGGGAAGGATTGACAAGAGCAGACGTATCTGCGGCTGTTTTTGCCCTGACTGATGTGATTAAAGAAAAGATTGCATCGGGATATTCCGTTGAGATTGGAGCTTTGGGAACGCTTGTGCCGTTTCTTAAGTCCGCTAACAAAACTACTCTCGCCCAAGTTAGCGTAGATGGGGAGGATGAAATTCATTGCACCTTCCGTCCTTCATCTGAGTTCAGTGCATTTCTTAAAAACGATGTTACGCTTGTAGAAGCGAATGTTGATATTCACGGATTACAAAGCTAACGAATGAAAAACGAAAGAATTGATTTTAGAGACGTCATCACCTTCACAATAGATCCCGATAACGCCAAAGATTTTGACGATGCTTTAAGTTTTCGTCCCCTTTCTGACGGTAATTACGAGATTGGAGTGCATATTGCTGACGTCTCTTCTTTCGTAAAGGAGGGTTCGGCGATAGATAATGAGGCTTATGAACGGGCTACTTCTGTCTATTTGGTGGATAGAGTTATCCCGATGTTGCCAGAAGAACTTTCCAATGATTTATGTTCCTTAGTGCCAAATGAAGACAGGCTTACCTTTGCAGTAGTCTTTATCATTAACGACAAGGCAGAAGTCTTGGATTATAAGATAACTGAAACGTTGATAAATTCCAACAGGAGATTTACTTATAACGAGGTTCAGAAGATGATAGAGGGAGGTAAAGGTGATTTTAAGAAGGAGATATTACAACTTTGGGGCATTGCGAAAATATTACGTCAGGACAGATTTGCAAAAGGTGCTATAAACTTCGCATCAGATGAGGTTAAATTTGTACTTGATGAACACAAAAAGCCGATAGCCGTCATTTCCTACGAATTAAAGGAGGCGAATTTTCTGATAGAAGAGTTTATGTTGCTGGCAAATCGGACGGTGGCACAACATATCGGCGACAAAAAAGAAAAAGCCAAGAGAAAGACCTTTGTTTATCGTATCCACGACGTACCGGATGAGGAGAAAATGGCACAATTCAAGACCTACGTTAAGAAAATTGGCTACAAAATAGATGATAAGTCCCGTCTGTCGCTCGCCAAGAGCCTCAATCATTTGTTTGAGACCACCAAAGATACGCCCAACGCCCTTTTATTTTCGTCCATAGCCCTGCGAACGATGAGTAAGGCGGTATATTCTACCGATAACTTGGGACATTATGGGCTGGGCTTCCGATTTTATTCTCATTTCACTTCACCTATCCGCCGTTACCCTGACTTAATGGTTCATCGGCTACTGAAAAAATATATGGAGGGGAAACCTTCTGTCAATAAGGCGGACTTGGAAGAGAAGTGCGAGCATTGTTCTACTATGGAGAAGCAAGCTGAAATGGCGGAGAGGGCAAGTATCAAGTTTAAGCAGGCAGAATATTTGTTACAGAAGGAAGGTGATCGCTTTGAAGGTGTCGTTTCGGGAGTGGCAAAGTTCGGGGTCTTCGTTTTACTTGACGAGAATAAATGCGAAGGTCTTGCTATGATGGAAACTTTGGGGGACGATTACTATTTTTATGACGAGAAAAAGTATGCAGTAGTCGGCAAAAGAAATAAAAAAGTCTTTCAAATTGGGACAAAAGTCAGCGTAAAAGTTAAAAAAGTAAACTTAATGAAGCGGGAAATTGACTTCTGCGACTTAAAAGCTCTCTAATTGCTGATAAAAAGATGACGGAATATATTTTGGCGATAGAGTCTTCTTGTGATGACACTTCGGCTGCTGTCATAGATAGCTCTTTTCGTATCCTTTCCAACGCAGTTGCTTCCCAGCAAGTCCATTCTGAATACGGCGGGGTCGTACCTGAACTTGCGTCAAGGGCACATCAGTCCAATATCATACCGACTGTTGATAAGGCTCTGCGGTCTTGCGGCATAAAGAAGGAAGATTTGTCGGCAGTAGCTTTCACTCGCGGACCGGGACTTCTCGGCTCTTTGCTGGTAGGCGTTAGCTTCGCAAAATCTTTTGCTCAGTCCTTGCAGTTACCTCTGATTGACGTCAATCATTTAGAGGCGCATATCCTTGCACATTTCATTAAAGATTCAGAAGATGCCCAACAACCGCAATTTCCTTTCCTTTGCCTTTTGGTTTCTGGCGGCAACACGCAGATAGTTCTCGTAAAAAGCCCATTTGACTTCCAAATCATAGGAAAAACTATTGATGATGCAGCAGGAGAAGCCATAGATAAGGCGGCTAAACTCCTTTCGCTGCCATATCCCGGCGGTCCGCATATAGACAGACTTGCTAAAAATGGCAATAGTTCCGCTCTGAAATTCTCTGCCTCCAATCTTCCGGGCTATGATTACAGCTTTTCGGGGCTTAAAACCAGTATTCTCTACACTTTAAGGGACAAACTGAAAGACAATCCCCGTTTCATTGAAGATAATCTTGAAGATATTGCGGCAAGTGTTCAGTTTGCGGTCGTTTCCTCTCTGATGAAGAAATTTTCCCTTGCCGTTAAGGATACAGGAGTTCAGACAATCGCAATAGCAGGGGGGGTTTCTGCCAATTCACTCCTTAAAGAGCAGGTCAAAGCACTTGGTGAGCAATATAACTGCCGAGTCTTTATTCCCAAACTCCAATATTCTACCGACAATGCGGCTATGATTGCGGCGGCAGCCCTTTTCAAATATCAAAAGAAGGCATTTGCCACCCTTGACCTAACTCCATATACACGATAAACGAATATGAAGATAATTTTAACGGGATTTATGTACAGCGGGAAGACGACTACCGGCATTGCTCTGGCGAAAGAACTGAATTATACCTTCCTTGACATTGACCTGCGGATAGAAGAGTTGTACAAAATGACGATTGAAGACATTTTTGCGTCCTTTGGCGAAGACAGGTTCAGGTTATGGGAGAGAGAAGTCTTGCTTGATTTTCTGCAAAGGAAGGATGATGTTGTTATTTCGCTCGGAGGTGGGACTCCTTGCTTCTTTGACAATATGAGACTCTGCAAAGAAAGCGGCGTAAGTGTTTTCCTTGATGTGCCAAGTGAGGTTATTTTGCGACGAAGCAAAGCCGCAGATGTCAAACGCCCCATAATACAAAACGTAAGCAACGAAAGCCTGCCGTCAGTTATTGAGAAGTTTTTAGCACAACGCAAACCCTATTACCTCCAAGCAGATATAATTTACCCGTCAGCAGACCTTGACGTCCGCCAACTTGCTCTAACGATTGCGGAATATGCTAACAATTCAGCCAACCCTTATTTCTTCTTGCGGTAGGAGAATATAGCCCAAGTGTTAAGTACAAATGCGATGGTAATCAGTGATTGCAGCTGTGGGATTAGGTCAGGTATTTTGCTCCCCTTTAGATAGACTGCACGCATCGTTTCTATGAAATACTTCAGCGGAGAAAGCCTTCCGATAGATTGTGCCCACGGAGGCATTGACGCAAAAGGAGTAAATAACCCACTCATCAAAAGCAATATCATAAGAAGAAAGAACATAATAAACATAGCTTGCTGATAGGTCTCAAAGTAATTGGAGATAAGTAACCCCATACCAGAAACGGCAAAAATGAACAGCCAAGCAAAGAAGTAAATAGTCAAAAAGCTACCCACAGGAGTAATGCCATAAATAATCCAAGCAACGAAAAACCCTATTGAAATAACCAACGTTCCAATTATCCAGTAGGGTATGAGCTTTGAAGCAATAAAAGTAAGCCGTCTAACGGGTGTAACGTTCATTTGCTCTATGTTCCCGTTTTCTTTCTCTCCGACAATGTTTAGTGCAGGCAGGAAGCCGCAAAGCACAGTCAGTATCATAACCATCAAAGCCGGCACCATAAAATATTTATACTCTAACCGTTCATTGAAAGCATAGGAAGGGCGTATTTCCAACGGCGTTGTGTTTCCTGCAATGGCGGCTTTATCAGCAGCAAAGTCAGCAATAATATTCATAACATACATTGCCCCCAAAGTCCCTTTGACAGCATTGACAGCATTGGTAGCAACAAGGATTTTTGACGAAGCCGTGCCGCCTGTTAAATCTTCTTTGGTAGTCATAGCAATGCTGATGTCCTTTTCCATATTCCTGTTTAAGACCACAATCACATCCGCCCTGTCTTTTTCTACAAGGTCAAAGGCTTGCAAATAGGTAGGGCAGAGAGCAAACAGAGTAATGGATTTATTAGCGTCAAGTTTTTGAATTAGTTGCCCTGAGAAGCTGCTTTTGTCGTTATCCACTACGACTATATTCACGTTCTTAATCTCCATATTGGCGGCAAAAGGCAGCAGAATTAAGGCAATAAAAGGAAAGATAACAATAAGTTTTGGTATAAACTTATTGCGAAACGTTTGTTTGAACTCCTTTTCTATAAGATATAACAGTACCACTTGTTGTCCTTTTATGCGTTTTAATGAAGTAGCAAAGGTACAAATTTTCTCTTATATGTAAGCAAAAAACCCGACAACATCAATCATTAGCGGGCTTTTGCTTTAGAAACCTCTTCTTATTTACTTACCACTAGTATCCTTAATTATAATTGCACTATTACGTGGTATCTTCAAAGGGAATTTTGGTTTAAAATGCCTTATAAGCCCCTTTATCATACTAGGCATTATTAACGTCGTATCTTTTTCATTTGCATTCAATGGTATATATAAATATAATCCAGAGGTTAAATAATTAGTGTCTATTATATATATATTCACAAAATCACTATTATCTTTGGCTGGGTCGTAATTACTACGAGTAAGAACAATGGTTGGTTTGCTAGTCTCTATAGCCTTAAAATATGGGTTAGATAAATTTATTTTTTCTTCTATTTCGCCACCTACAAGTTTGTTATATTCGTTATATGTTCCACTGCCTTTTTCGGTACAGGTTATAACTACGTCTTTGCTATCTTTTAGTAATTTCAAAAGGTCTTTTTTATCTATTTTACGCTCTTTGTATTTATCAATTATTGACTTAACATTTGTTTTGATGTAAAGCGTATCATATCCAAGAAAAACCTCTACGATATTAGCAAATTTATAGTTTTCTCTGGGTTTCTCAAAAAAAGCATCGTGCAGTTCGTAGCCAGAACTCATAATAACAATATTACCTGTCTGAAGCTTAATAAAATCCTCATCTTTAAGCCTTACACAAGCAAATTCACTAGGAGCAGGAAGTATTGAGTATAGCTTGGGATTCAATATTGGTTGATAATTTCTCTCTATATAATTTTTCACAGAGCCTCCACCAAGTATTATCAATGGCTTTGAAAAAGCAGTATCAACAGCAGTGGTACTTGCAGCTATTCTGTCTTCGTGTGCTTTAATTTCAGTTGTATTCGTTTTAATATTGTCCAAGGTAACAATAATACTGTCTTGGCTTTTCTTTATAGTCTGTATAGTTGGTGAATCTACTGCCAATATAGGTATAACAAAAATAGAGATTGTAATAGATGCTAAACATACTAATATTCCCCAAAGTAAATTTTGCTCAATTGTCCAGCTAGGAGAAAAAGTTATAGACCTTTTTTTAGCTGTTTTTTTAATTTTGCTACTTCCCATTTAATTCACAATCGCCATCACCACCTTAGACCACAAGCTAAACTCCCCTCTATCATTGAAATATCTCACCACATAATACACTCTGGAACCGGTTTCACTGCTCTTGTATAAGAATTCTTTCGGGCTTTTGGAAGCCAACCCAACAAATTCCATAGTCTCAATTTCAGGCATAATTGGCAATGAGTCGTGCGAAATGAGGCGATAAATTTCCACACCATGAGCACCTTTCGGCAGCCCGCGAACGATTTTGTGTTTGCTATTCTCCTCGCCAAAATACACCAAATGAGAGCCTCTTTGCGAAAAATCAACATCCATATCTGGAGCAATTCTTGGCACAGGCACAGGTGTTGGCTCGGTGTCGTGGATAGGGTATTCATACGTTTCCCGCTGCTCGTTTGTCATTGTCGGACTGCCGATAACATACCTGTTGTAAAACTCTCGCATTATAGCGATTAACGCTTTTTTTGCATCATTTTTAGCTTTTACATCAGCACTCGTTGATGTGCCCTTGTCTGATGTTTTTGCGAACGCCGTCCTAAATGCTGTTACTGCTGCCCTAAAACGTTGTAACTCAGCTGAAGGAAATTGCGAACCAAGCGAAATAAAATACTTTTCATTAGCTCCTGCCTGCAGCAATAAATCTGCTTCTCTGTACTTAATCCAGTCACTTTGCATAATGTTCTTACTTATTTATTTATTCATTATTAAAACTTTTGGCTTGAAAGTTATAGTGTTTAACTTGAAAGTTATAGTGTTTAACTTGAAAGTTATAGTGTTTAACTTGAAAGTTATAGTGTTTGGCTTGAAAGTTATAGTGTTTAACTTGAAAGTTACAGTGTTTAACTTGAAAGTTATAGTGTTTGGCTTGAAAGTTATAGTGTTTAACTCGAAAGTTATAGTGTTTAACTCGAAAGTTATAGTGTTTAACTTGGAAACTATAATATTCAACACAAAATCTACCTTTTCAGATAGAAAATGAAGTGAGTTTTGTATGTTGTGAATTAAGCGAGAAGTGAAATTTAATAGTGCCGTTTTAGAGTGTATAGACGCTACGTAAGAGGCTTGTAATGAAGGCGTTGCCCCCCCCCATTATAGAGAGAAAGTGTAAATTTGGTGCGTTTCTGTAAGCCTGCGATGCTCATTTTTCCTGCTTATTTAATATCTTTTTGTGTCATTTTAGAGAGTGCAAATATACTACTTTTTTTGATACTGCCAAAATTTTGCTCCTTTTCTTAATAAAAAAAACGAAGAGGTATTTTACTACCCCTCCGTCCATTGTCTAACATTAATAAATTATAAATACTATGAAACTATTCTTTTTTATGCTTCATCATTTTGAAAGTTGTGTATGCTCCGCCCAAACCAAGCAGTAACAAAGTAGCCGTTGTTATAGGTGCTTCCGCTCCTTCATGTTCTCCTGCTCCTCCGTCTCCCGGTCTGCCGCCGGGCGTAGGTTGAGCCGATATTATAGTTGAGACAGCCATACACATTATTATTACAAATATTTTTTTCATTTTATCATCTCCTTATTATTTATTGATTATAAATTTTATTGTTTTGTTGCCATTCTTAGCCGTAGCCTTAGCAATATAAGAACCTGCATTAAGGGCTAAGGTCTGAGAATAACTGTTGCCGGACATCTTGGTTGAAAAGACAAGCTGCCCAAGTGTGTTATAAACTTCAAGCCCTGTGAGAGCTTCGCCGTTGATTGTTAAACGGTTGTTGTATGCCCAGATGTTGAGGTCTGCTGCTGCTGGAGTGTCTATGTTATTAGATACTTTTTCTAACAGAATAACAAATCTGTTGTCGTTTTGTCCCTCAACTACATCAATATTTACTACTTCCTTTTCGGCTATCGTGTCTATTGAACCAAAGCTAAGGTCTATGAAAATAACTCTTACGTTGCTTGGAATGTTCTCAAACTTCAAATCAACGTTGTTGTTCTGCAATGCAGACATATTTAAGGCAGCGGAATATGGCAGGTCGCTTATAGAGTTCATCACAACAGCACGATTATCTATCATAAAGTAAGGTTCAACTGCTCTCTTGCTTGTGCCAAACTTCATATAGGCATCGTAATTATCAAAGCCGTTAGAAGCGTCTTGGTTTATCTTTATGACAGCCTCTTTGCTCATATAGTTTGATGTTGCTGTCAGTTTTATCCTGCTAATATCAACATTGCTCTTAGCAGTTGGAACATTGGTTGCCATATTTTGTTTGAAGCTGAATGACTTTTGCCTTGCACTCGTCCCTCCCTGACCTGCGACAAAGAAGCCTTCACCTATTTTGACACGTTGTGTGCCTTCGCTTCCATCCAAAACGTTCCATGTAGAATCAACGGAATTAAATGTGTAGATAACATTCCCCTGTACGTTAGTATTAGCATGAAGCCAGTCGGCAGCATACAAATTACCGCTATAAGGGTTGGACAAGGCATACCAGAGACCATCTACATTAGGACTTTCGGGAGTTTTTTCAATACCGTTGTTTGTGAGGCTAAATGTAATATCCTTATTAAACAACTTACCTGCATTAGCCGATTGCTTAACCATTTTTCCAACACTGCTTGGATGAAAGGAAGGTGTGCCGTAAGTAGGGTCAAGGATATAAGTAAAGTAACCATTAGCAACGTCCATATTGGTGTTATATCCGGCATAAGTATATCCGTCTGGGTCGCCCCACCACATATTTGAGTTGTAGTTGAACAACAGGCATGAAGCAGGATAATTACCGTATATGTTTTGATAGGTTTTGCTGCCGTCTTCACCGAGATACTGACCAAAGGTAATATTTCCAAAAGCACTGCCGATAAAACTATATTGCTCGTTATAAAGTTTATGCTCTACGGTTACATTATCAAAGTCTCCACTTGTGTAGTTATTGACAAGCGAACCTCCGTCTTCAATGATGATTGTAGAAGGTCTGTTGTCATAATCAGTTTTAGTATTTACCTTAATAGTTTGCCAGTCTTCTATAATACAGAGGTCAGTTACAAAAGGCTCATAACCCAAGATAGGATAGCCTCCGTTACGCGTCCAAGGAGAGTCGTCAAGTCTCCATGCAGGGTAATCTATCCCTGTATTAAGAAGGGTTACAAACGCTGCCTTATTTACCATATCCGCTTTAGTTTTTGGTGTGCCATAAGCGTTTGAAGTAAGTCCTCCTTGTGTTGTCCAATTTGAGTTGTAATAGCATTGACTAAACAAAGATGTTGCATTACTGCTATGTCCGCAGAATGCACCTACATTAGTACTTGCGTCCGACAAACATAACACATTTGGCACACAATAAGAGTTATAAACCTTTTCCGCAGAGCCTGCAAAGCCTCCAACATAATCAATACCCTCAACTACACACTTTGCATAGCAGGCTGCAACCGTTGCAGCACCATCTATATAACCTATCAAGCCACCAACATAGTTTTCTCCTCTCACATCACCGGTAGCAAAACATCTATTGACTACTGCCTTAGAGTCTAATTTACCGACCAAGCCACCAGCATAATCCTTACCTGCTATATTTGATTTAAGAAAAGCAACCTCTTCTATACGACCTCCATCTACAAGTCCGAAAAGACCTACATAGTCATTGTTTGGTTTGTTTATATCTGCACCTGAAATGTAGAAACGATTACCTGCAAAATTCCCGCTAAAAGCTTTCGCATCATCATTAGTGTTTTCATCAGCCCAGCCTCCAATAGGAATAAAAGAATTATCGTTTGCAGGGAAGATGATGTCTGCCATTAAAAGGAAGTTGCTGCCTGCTGTAGGTATTCCGTTTTGAACCATTGCAGATAGAGCACGCAAGTCTTCAACGTTCCATATCTGATAAGTGCTGCCCACTTGACCTCTACCATACTTCAAAATAGGATAACCACCATTGACATAAAGAGCAGTATCCTGAAACCAAACAGCATTACTCGTCCTGCCTGCATTCAAAGTCCCAACAAAGGCAATGTCTCGCATTTGATCAGGAGTTTTGGAAACGCCACGAGTTGCATTAGTGTTTTGTCCGCTAAGGGATTGACTTGTCCATGTACTTATGTAGTAAGAATTTTGAACCGCAGTAGAGGATGGAATCTTACCTGATAGCCCTCCCCTATAAGCGGTAAGGTTACCACCTGTACCCGAAGCTATCACTTTATTCGCTGCATAACAATTTTTGATAGAATTTGCACCGCCATTAAAATCGCCTATCAATCCACCGGCATAGTTCAAACCAACGACTATAGATAAGGAGGAATAACTATCTTCAATAGTAACAGTTGCTGCCTCTGCTCCGCCTATCAACCCTCCGGCACCGAAGTTACTTGCGTCTTGCACATAAGAATAGGTATTATAACAACGCTTTATGCTAACGTTGGTGTCAGCTTTACCTATCAAACCACCTGTTCTCCCTTTGCCCATAACCGAATCATAAGATGAGGAGCAATCTTCAATATTAAGATTGCTGGTAGCATTCCCTATCATTCCACCAACACACGCACCACTTCCTCTTATAAGGTTATAAAAGGTATGACAGTTGCTTATCTTTCGTGCATAACTCGCAGCACTACCTCCCTCAGCTCTACCTATCAATCCGCCAATACTACCAGCCCCATGGTCAATAACACAATGATCCACGTTGCAATTAGTTATATCTACACCACAACTGGCTTCACCTATCAATCCTCCAAATAGGTCTGCCGCAGTAGTTGATGATAGTGTATAAAAGTATTTGACAGAACAACTATCAACAATAATATTCGGGTTAGAGCCTTCAATAGTATTGCCAACTAATATAGATCCTATCAACCCGCCTATACATTCAGCATTGCTTCCAACTTGTATAGTAGAGTTGGTAACATGGCAATTTCTAACGACACAACCTGACGAAGGCATAGCCTCCATAGTTCCAATAAGTGCTCCTGAAAATAGTGCTATATGCCCCCCTGCAACTCCGTTCATAACAATTTTACAAGAGTCAAGGGTTATGTTTTTAATTTCAGTAGTATTGCTGGCAGTAACTACGACTCCAAACAGACCGTTTGAATTGGTGGAAGACGTTATTTTCAAATTTTTGATGACCTTGTTGTTTCCGTCAAATTTTCCTCTGAAAACACGAGCTACGTCATCATCATCAGTATTGTTTTTTTTGCTTCTACCGCCGATAGGAACGAAATTTGCAATAGATTTCATATCAATATCGGTTGTAACCTTAAAATACATACCAACACAATTATGAATATCATCATCGGCGGCTAACACAAAATTACTCAAATCCACAAGATCTTGTGCATTTGATATTAAATAAGGATTAGCTTGAGAGCCATTACCTCCAGAGAGGTTCGTTATAGACCCCGTGCTTTGTGCAGAAAGAAAGTTGGAACTCATTGCTAAAATCAACATTAGTAATGAGACAATAATCGTTTTTAATTTAATTTTAGTATTCATATATAAATTTCATTTTATGGTTTATTCAGGTTGCAAAATTACTACTTTTATATAAAATATTCAAATGTAAAAAACTTTTTTTAACATTAAATAAGCCCCTAAAAATTGATTAACGTCTAATTATAAGGCTATTATAAATTATAAATTTGTACATTATAAAATTATAATAAATGGTTTTATATAAATTTTATATTGCATAAATAAAATGTTATAATTTTTCATAAACTTGCATAGGTGCTTCCTCCCCTTTTTTCGCCCTTTGGTAAAAACCAAACTCTGCTTGCTTTTCCTAAAGCGGCGTTTCGTGACGCTGAAACGCCACTTTAGCGTCACGAAACGCCGCTTTAGAAAATTAAGGTGGCATTTTATTTTAGCAAAACCATTTGTCGGATATTTTTTCTACCTTTGCCGCTCTTTAATTTGATTTAATAACATTTTTATGATAGAGATTAGATGTGTCAATAACGATTCAAAGGTGCTTGTTTCTGAGGGTGAGACGCTCTTAGAGGTGATAAAAAGGGTCGGTTTGGAAGAAAAGAAACCGCAAATACTCGGTGCGTACGTCAATAATAAGGTTCAAAATTTATATTACAAAGTTTTCTCCGATAAAAGGGTGGAATTCATAACGATAGATAACCCTAACGGAAGAAGAATGTATGCTCTGAGCCTGATGTTTGTGCTTTACAAGGCGGTCAAAGAATGTTTTGAGAGCGGCGAATTACGTATCCTTCATTCATTGTCCGAAGGTTATTATTTGGAAGTGCAGAACGTAGATTTGCCCTCTGATGAGATTATTACCAAACTTAAATCCAAGATGTTACAACTTATAAAAGACGATATAAAGTTTGAGAGGACGATAATGGAATCAACAGCGGCTGTGGAGTTGTTTGAAAAGGTTGGCATAGATGAAAAGGCTGAGGTGATAAAGAGCCGACAACGTTTCTATACAAAGTTAGACTATCTTGACAAAACAGTCAATAGCTTCTTTTTTGAACTTGTCCCCTCCACTGCTTATTTGAAAGAGTTTAACTTAAAGGCATTTAATAAAGGTATGATCTTGGTTATGCCTTCGCAAAAGGTGGTTAGGACAAAGGCGAATAGCAAGCTGTTTTCCGTTTTTCGAGAACACAAACACTGGATAGATATTTTGGAAACGCCATACGTCAGAGACCTCAACCGAAGTATTGAAGCCAACAAGCAGAAGCAGGTAATACAAATATCAGAAGCCCTTCACGAGAAGAAATATGCCGAGATTGCTGATGAGATTTACAAACGCAAGGACGAGGTACGCATAGTACTTTTGGCGGGACCCTCTTCGTCAGGCAAGACAACAAGTTGCAGGCGAATAGCTACTCAGTTATCCGTTCTGGGCTTTGACCCTCTGCAAATATCTCTTGATGATTATTTTGTAAATAGGGCACTAACGCCAAAAGACGAGCATGGCAATTTTGACTTTGAAGCTTTGGAAGCCTTAGACCTTGATTTCTTCAACGCACAAATGCAAGAGCTTCTATCAGGACAGAGTATAGAGCTGCCAAAGTTTAATTTCTTTACCGGCAACAGGGAACAGAGCGGAATATTTCTACAAATGAAACCAAGTTCTATTCTTATCATTGAGGGCATACACGCCTTAAATCCGATGTTGAGCCAAAAGATAGCCCGCAAACAAAAGTACCATATCTTCGTCTCTGCTATGACGCAGGTAGCCATTGACCGCCATAACCTGATAAGCACAAGCGATAATCGGTTACTTCGGCGTATTGTCAGGGATAATCAATTTCGAGGTTACAATGCCGACCAGACCATAAGCCGTTGGCAGAGCGTTAGAGACGGAGAAGAAAAGCATATATTCCCTTACCAAGAGAATGCCGACAGCGTTTTTAATTCTTCCTTATTATATGAAATAAGCGTTATGAAGAATGTTGTTGAACCTCTGCTAGCTGACGTGCCAGAAACATCATTGGCTTATGCCGATGCAAGGCGATTAAGGAACTTTTTATCTCTTTTCAAGCCGATAGGAAATGTTGATTTTATACCTCAAAACTCAATTATGAGGGAGTTTTTGGGTGGTAGTAGCTTCGATTATTAGCATTTTATCCCGCTTGTATCTTATTAAACAACAATGAAATGGAAAATAAATGTTGTTTTTTTAGTAAAAAAGTTTGGTACTAATAGGTAAAAATTACTAATTTAGCACCCTGAAAAATTGTAATTTTGTAATAATAATTAACACTTAAAACAATAGTAGAGTTATGGAAGTAAAAAAATCAGAAAAGGCAGACTTGGAGAATAAGAAAGTCCTGTTTTTAGAGATAGGATTAGTGATTGCTCTCAGTATAATGATTTTTGCCTTTGAGTATCGTTCGTTTGACAAGGGCGACGAAGAGCAAGTGATTAAGCGAGATGATGTTGCGATAGAGAACATAGACATTCCGCAAACCGAAAACACCCCTCCACCTCCACCAGAGGACATTCCACCAGCAGAACCTACAGAGTTTGTGATTGTAGATGAGTCTGTACATGTTGATAATTCGTTTGACATTACCAAGATGTTCTCAGACCAGACTAATACTGGCGTTATCATTAACAAAAAAGATATTACCAACGCTGATGCTCTTGCAGAGGAAGATGAGATATTCATTGTTGTTGAGACGCAAGCCTCTTTTCCTTTGCCAGAAGGGTTAGATGCTTATCTTTTTAAGAATATTGTTTATCCTGAAGCAGCTCGCCAAGCAGGTATAGAGGGTCAGGTTTCGGTGAACTTCGTTGTTGAAAAGGACGGCTCAATTACCAATATTAAGATAATAAGAGATATTGGTGGTGGTTGTGGAGAAGAATTGGTAAGAGTTTTGAAAGCTATGCCAAAATGGAAACCTGCAATGCAGAGAGGCAAGGCTGTTCGTAACCAATTTGGAAAGAATGTTCGCTTTGGTTTAAGCGGCAACTAACATATATCATTTTAGAACAAAAAGACTTTACTTGAATAAATTGATGTCAAGTTTTGTTGAAATAAAACGCCGTTTCGTAAAAATGAAACGGCGTTTTAATTTTCTAAAGCTTTGTTTTAGAAAATTATTCCTTTACTTTGATAAAACGAGGTTTGATTTCGCTCTTTTGAGATAAATATTCACTAAAATGAAGCAAAACTATAACTAAATACGACATTTATCTACAATAATATGATTACTATTTGCAATTTATCTGTTCAATTTTCGGGAGTTTCTATCTTTGATAACGTCAATTTTGTCATTGACGACAAAGACAGAATTGGCTTAGTGGGCAAAAATGGAGCAGGTAAGAGCACACTGTTAAAGGTTTTGGCTAATCTGCAACAGCCTGAGAGTGGAACGATTGTAAAAAGCAAAGACCAGACCGTTGGCTATCTGCCGCAGGAACTTATTCCCTCTTCAACGATGAGCGTTATTGATGAAGCAATGACGGCTTTCATTCACATAAAACAACTTGAAGACCAGTTACAAAGCCTTTCCGATGAAATATCTCAGAGAACCGATTATCAGAGCAGGGATTACGACAGAATATTACATCAACATTACGAAATAACCGAACATCTTAACCTTCTCAACGTTGCCAATGGCAGAGGAGAGGCAGAAAAGATTTTGCTGGGTCTTGGCTTTCGGCATTCGGATTTTGACAGGAAGATAAGCGAATTTAGTAGTGGTTGGCAGATGAGAGTAGAATTGGCTAAGATTTTGCTGCAAAAACCCGATATTATTTTGCTTGATGAGCCTACAAACCACCTTGATATTGTTTCTATTGCGTGGCTGGAGAAGTATCTTTACAGCTATTTTGGTACAATAGTCCTTGTGTCGCACGATCGCACGTTTCTTGACCGCATAACTAACAGAACGATTGAGATAACGGCTGGAAAAATATATGATTATAAGGTTTCATACACCGCTTATGTAGAACTAATGCAGCAACGCCGTGCTTCGCAGCAGGCAACGATTACTAACCAACAGCGACAGATAGCAGAAATAGAGCAATTCATAGAGCGATTTCGTTACAAGGCTACAAAAGCGAAACAGGTGCAATCAAGGATAAAACAGATTGAGAAAATGGAACTGGAAACCATTGATGAGGTAGATGTATCCACTATTCACTTTCGGTTTCCTCCTGCTCCTCATAGCGGAAAGGTTGTTTTGGAAATAGAAAATCTCTCAAAAAGTTATGGCAACAAAGAGGTACTGAAAGACGTCAGCCTTTTGATAACCAAAGGTGAGAAAATAGCCTTCGTAGGTCGCAATGGAGAAGGCAAATCCACACTTTCAAAGGTTATAGTCGGCGAAATAAGCGATTATAGCGGCATAATGAAGCTCGGACATAATGTTTCCATAGGGTATTTTGCACAAAATCAGGCGGCATTGCTCAATCCTAACAAATCTGTCTTTGAAACCATTGACCAAGTTGCCGTTGGTGAGGTGCGGACACGGATAAGGACTATTTTGGGTTCTTTTCTCTTTGACCAAAATGATATTGAAAAACAGGTGAAAGTGCTTTCTGGGGGGGAGAAATCCCGTTTGGCGTTGGCAAAACTGCTTTTAACTCCAGTCAATCTGCTTATTCTTGATGAGCCTACAAACCATCTTGATATGGATTCTAAGAATATTCTCAAAAATGCCTTGTTACAATATGACGGAACGCTTATTTTGGTTTCGCATGACAGGGATTTCCTAAGTGGATTGACTGATACGCTTTATGAGTTTAAGAACAAGGAGTTACATTGCTTCAAAGGTGATGTTTTTGACTTTCTTGCTATGAAGGATATTGAGGATTTGGACGACTTAAATCTTAAAGCTAAAGCTGAAAGGAAGAAAACCGAAGACACAATGACGCAAAGCAAAGCGGCATATCAAGAGAACAAGGAGCAAAACCGACATATCAGAAAGATAAAGTCAAAAATCGAGCAAATTGAGTCAAAAATTGCTGATTTGGAATCAAAAATTGCTGAAAAGGATTGCATTTTCCACGATGAGCAGCAGGCAGCAGACGCAGTTAATGACAAAAACTTTTTTGCTGATTACAATAACCTCAAAAGCCTTATAGCACAAGCCTTAGAGCAATGGGAGAAGTTACAAAACGAACTTGAGAAAGCAATAAAATCAAACGAAAATTCTAAATAATAAGCGAAAATAAGTACATATTCCTTTGGGCATATAAAATAATTTACTACTTTTGCCGTTGATATTTTTATCAATATGAGAAAGTTATTTTGCTTGATATTAGGGTTGTTGTCTGCTCTTTTTGCGGCGGCACAATACAATATGCCAACCACAGGGACGGTTACGCACGCAAGTGATGACTGCTGGGTTTATGATGACGGAGGTCCAAGCGGCAATTATGGTAATTATGTCTCGGGAGTGATGCTTGTCAATACCGCAAGCACCAATAAATATTTCATTATTAACCTTACTTATGACTTGGAAGTTACTTCACACTCAAGTCTTAAAATATACAATGCCAACAATGGGGCTATGCTTTTTAGCAATTCCAACACCAATACCAGCGGCACTATTTCTATCAATCCCTGCACAGATAAAATAAGAATAGTTTTCACTACCGACAGTGATAACCCACATTCAGGCTTTGCAATGCACTTAACAACTTGCGTTCAACCTCCACCAATGGTTTCTCTATTTGGAGACAATTTATTTGGTAGTAGCTATCAATCTCCGCATAATTGTTATGTTACTTGGGATTTACTTCCCGGTTATTCTGATTATGTTGTAGCTTTTGGTCCTTGCCCTTTTGATATAAATAATGCAACAGTGATAACAGTTCATGATATAGATTCTCTCTCTCTAACAGGATTGGACACTTGCGACACCATTTGTGTTAGTGTTGTTCCTGTTGAATACCTTAACGCTGATGTTTGTAGCTCCTGTGTTATTCCTCCTGTTGTTCAGATAATACTAAACCCTTGCCGTCTCCATCCTCAATTTATTTCAGTATCACCTTATACGGAAGATAGTATTTCTAATCCTGTCCCATTAGATGAGTTGGAAGATAGCATTTTGGTTGCTTGGGCGCCCGTTGATAGCGTTGAGTTCTACATTTTGCAATATTGGACGTTGAGTAATCCGATGGATACAATAACAGATACCATTTATAATACAGATACTATCTTGACCAACTTAGTTCATTGTGAAATCTACAAGTTTATAGTAAAGACTCCTTGTGATCATTTGTCTTGTGATGATAGAATTCCTCCTAATACAACGTGGATACACTGCCTTTGCCCGCAACCAATGAATACTACAATAACAAGAGTTGGTGGAGATAGTCTTCTAATCAAATGGACAGAGCCTTACGATACAATCCAATGGACGGTAGCTCTTTTTGCTTATGATATAAATACTGGTCAAGAGACGGTGGATTATTATTATACAGATACAACCTTTTTGCTATTATCTGGTACTTGTGGTATATTTTATACGGCTTATGTTTATAGTAATTGCCATAATCTGCCTTTTGAAGAAATATGCAAAATGGGGAAAGATACGCTTCATTCCATCTCTTGTTGTGCCTTACCTTTGGCTGCTGTGGTTAATAACAACATCAGGATAGGGACAAACAGCATAACTATACCTTGGTCTAACGCAAACGATAGCCTTACATGGGTTATTGTCGTCTATCAAGACACAAACTTAGTAGCAACAGACACCACAACAGCAGGTACAATAACGCTCAACAACCTTGCTCCCGAAACGCAATATACCATATATATTTATTGTTATTCTCCTTCCCTTGACTCTTGTAATGTAAGAATGCTAAGTATTTTTACCTTTGGCAACTGCATCACTTATTACAATCTTAACTCTCCTAATGTCAAAACAACTATTGGCTATTATGACTCTCCGTATGCCTTTACTCGCTTGGTGGATAACGGACCTCTTAATATATCAAGCCGACATACCGTAAATACTGATGTAAGTGCAGCAGACCCTCGTACAGGTAATCTGCTTAAAACAATACCTGATGGGTCGGAGCAATCTGTTAGACTTGGTAATTGGAACAATGGAGCAGAGGCAGAGAGTATAACCTATACATATTTTGTTGATACGAACATTTTTGACCTCATACTGCTAAACTATGCTATCGTTATGCAGGACTCACCAGACCATAACGATGTAACTATCCAGCCTCATTTCATACTGGAGATAATAGATTCTAATGGGCATTTGATAGACCCTGTTTGTGGCACTACCGACTTTGTAGCAGGAGGAAACACTAATACTTGGAATCATGCAGCGGATAATGTCATTTGGAAAGATTGGACATCGGCAGGATTTAACCTTGCACCGTATCATAATCAAAAAATAAACGTTCGCATAACAACTAAGGATTGCAGTGCTGGCGGGCATTACGGCTACGCCTACTACACTTTGGAATGCAGGACAAAACAAATGATTTCTGTTGCCTGCGGAGGAACTTCTGCTAACACTTTTTTAGCTCCTGAAGGTTTTGCTTACCAATGGTATAATGAAAATAATCCTAATGTCATTCTTTCTACCGATAGAGAGTTTTCTGTTTCCGACACAGGCACGCAGCATTATTATTGTGTTGTTATTTCTTTGGAAAACCCTAATTGCAGTTTCCGTATCAACGCAACGGCAGGTAATCGTTTCCCTATAGCAGATTTTGATTACAGCTATACGTTTGAGAACTGCGAATTCACCGTTACCTTCACCAATACCAGCTATGTGGCTTCCGACCCAGAAGGAACATTACCGACAAGTGACCGATGTGAGACAGCACAATGGCGTTTTGATAACGGCGACACTGCTTCCACCAACACCACCAGCCATGTCTATGCTTCAAGTGGCGATTATCACGTTATCCTTGTGGCAGGACTGGCAAATAACTCTTGCACTGACACCTTGGATATGATAATTCATTTGGAAAGTCCAGTTGGTTTGCTGACCATACAGGGGGATTCATCAATATGTGTCGGCGAAACGACAACCCTCACCGCCACAATGAACGGACAATATCTTTGGAGCACGGGCGACACCACCCAAAGCATAACAATAACTCCTGACACTACCATTCTGATTAGCCTTCAAGTGCTTGACGAGCTTGGTTGTATGAACACCACTGAGCGTTTGGTGGAAGTAAATCCTCATTACCGCAACATAGATGTCTATGATACGATTTGCGACAACGTATATTACGCTCCGCAAGGAGAACCTCTGACTAACAGCGGCGTATATTATTTGGAGCTTCAGACCATTGCCGGGTGTGATTCGATAATCTATCTGCACCTGACGGTCAATCCTACTTTCTTTGATACGATTTATGACTCTATATGCCAGTATGATTCTTACGAATTCTACGGACAAGAGTATGATTCTGCAGGAACATATTACGCAATCTTCACAAACATTTACGGATGTGATAGTGTGTATGTCCTAAACCTCTTTGTTAAGCCAATATACACCGACACCATCAAAGCCGATGTATTCAAGGGCAAAACGTTTAGTCTCTTTGGCTTCAGCGAATCTGAAAAGGGGATATACACTCACACATTTGAAGGTTCAAACGGCTGCGACTCCATCATAGTTCTTGATTTGACGGTTGATAATGTAATGTTTCCAAATGTTATAACGGCGAACGATGACGGCGTAAATGACGTTTTTGTCATTCATAACCTGTTAGAGCAAAACATCTTCCCCGAAAACGAACTCGTAATCTTCAATCGCTACGGCAAATTGATGTATCACAAGAAAAACATCTCACAAGAGTCTGATTTTTGGAAGCCTGACGCAAGCACTCCGACAGGAACATACTTTTATCGCTTCACTGGTGTCCGCCACGACAAAACTTGGGACACCACAGGCACGATTGACGTCATCCGATAGGATTTTTCAATTCAATAAAACACCATTTCATTTTAGCCAAATGCCACCTCATTTTCCTAAAGCGGCGTTTTAATTTCCTGAAACGCCACTTCAGCGTCACGAAACGCCGCTTTAGAAAATTAAGGTGGCATTTCGTGAAATTAAGACAGAGGTAAGAGGAAATCTTGTGGAAAAAGATTGCTATAAATTATAGGCTTATGTTGCTAAAATACTCAATTTTTTATGCTATTATCAGAAAAAATACTACCTTTGCAGTCTAAAACAACTCTACCACAGATAATTGTGTGTGTTTCAATCTGTTGAGGGTATTGAATAATGGTAAAATCCCCATATTTGCACCATATAAACCTTTCTCAATGAACTCTTTATAGTCTTGTTTTTACTCTGTAATCACTTTTTGGACATTCTGCTTTTTCTTGGTAAAAAACAAAAGCACCTCAAAATTCTTACATTTCAAGGTGCAAAGTTACAAAAAGTTTTTGATACGAGAAAGAAAAAACTGAAAAAAGTTTTGGTTGCTTAAAATAACCCAACCTCTTTCTGTATCCGCCTTTGAGCAATCTCAATATATTCGGGTTTGAGTTCAATACCAATGTAGTTTCTGTTGAGTTTTTTTGCAACGATTGCCGTTGTGCCAGAACCCATAAAAGGGTCTATGACAACACCGTTTTCCCTGCACCCCGCCTTCACACAATCAATAATCAACGCTTCGGGAAAAGGTGCAAAATGAGCCTCTTTGAGCGGCTTTGTAGGTATAGTCCAAACGCTCCGCTTTCGCCTCATAAACACACCATCAACCATTGTCCATATATTATGCTCTTTTGCAACAATGGGCTGTGCTTTGAATACTTCTTTTGATTGCGAGTATTTTGAACTGCCGCTTGAAGTGAGTTTTTTACGCCCATCATAATTTGCCTTTTCCATTATCGCAGAATGGTTAAAATAATACTTCTGCCGCTTTGATAAGAGAAAGATAATCTCGTGTGATTTAGTGCAGCGGTCTTTTACGCTTTCGGGCAATGGATTAGGTTTGTGCCAAATGATTTCTTGCCGAATATACCAACCCTGCTTTCTCAAAGTGAAAGCAAGCATCCAGGGAACACCTATTAAGTCTTTGTGTTTTATTTCAAAATGCTTTCCCTGTTTGGGTGCGATAACTCCTGCCTTACCTGTATTTGAATAGGGTTGATTAAAACTTTTACCGCTTTCATAACGATTGGCTTGATATTCAAAAGAACTTTCACCGCTCTTTCCTTTTCCGCCCCAGTAAGTATCTCCGATGTTGAGCCAAAAAGTCCCACCATTTTTAAGGACACGATAAAGTTCTGCAAAGACAGCAGCAAGATTTTCAATGTATTGTTCGGGTGTTTGCTCTCTGCCGATTTGCCTCTCAATCCCATAATCACGCAGACCATAGTAAGGAGGTGAAGTTACACAGCAATCAATGCTTTCGGCAGGTAAAGTAGATAAAACTTCTCTTGCATCACCGCAAAGAATAGTATTTAATTCCAATGCTCTTTCATTTGCTAATGTTTCCATAGTTGTTATTTGTTTTTGATATTAAACCATTTTCTAAATTTGAGCAAGAGCAAAGCAGCAATCACAATACAAAACAATAGCAGATAATACTTAACATTTGAAGCGGGTTTTGTTTCTTTTATTTCAGTAGTTTTGGATGTAGTATTTGCTTTTATTTTTTCTTTGTTTTGCTGTTTCATTTCGGAGTTTTGTTTGATATTTTGAGAAGTCTGTTTGGTGTTCTTTTTAGTAAGGGTTTCAATGGACTTTATTTGTTGGGGAGCGAGTTTGTTTTTCTGTTTATTCAAATTGGTATCATATTCAGGGTGGGCTAACCCTGCCCCTACTACTACATTGTCATCAGGAAAGAACTCAATCTTTGTATAAACTAACTCCTCATTCTCATTGATTGAAGTAGAAACAAGAGTGTTTATTTGCTCGTTAATGGTTTCATTTGTTTCAATTTCAATCTTACTCTGTTTTTGTTCTTTTACTACCTTCTTTGTATTGCAGCAACCCACAAAGGTAAATGCTGCAAGGATTATTATTGTCTGTTTCATTGCTTTTTCTTTTTATTATTCATTTTCTAAAATTTTTATGCGGGGTGGTTTGCGATTAGGGCAGGTTTCGTCAATACACTTCGTATAATTTAATAAGGCGTTGCGTGTTGTCAGGTCATTGTTTGTGTCCCGCAATACCGAGTTTGTTTCGTAAAGTTTATCAACGAGCAAAGACTTTTTATTGCTATCTTCACGCAAGCGTGAGTTCTCTTCCTGTAAAGTATCAATGACACGATTAAGGGTATCAACCTCTTTGCTCCT
>JAISLH010000054.1 GCA_031260565.1 Bacteroidales bacterium | reverse complement strand
AACCAACTCCAACCACAAAGGCAAAGGCTATGCTCAAGGTGGCAAGGTATATGGTATTAGGAAAAGACTCTCGCAGGATGTCTGAAACAGGTCGCTTGCTTTGATAGCTACGTCTGAGGTATGGCTTTTTAAGAATGATTGATGTCTTATCGCCTTTATATAAGGTGGAATAGTTAGTGTATTTGCTGTTGTCAATAATGTGATGAATGGATATAGGAGACAGGTCGTTGAGGTAATTAAGATATTGAGTGAAGAGAGGTTTGTCTAGTCCCAAGTCTTTGTTTATGATTTCAATGCTTTGTTCGTCGGCTCTCTGACCAAGCATCATTCGTGCAGGGTCTCCGGGTAAAATGTTGAAAAGAACAAAAACCAGCGTTACAACTCCAAACAAGACAAGCAAGCCATAACCCAAGCGATTGAAGACAAACTTCACCATAGTTTATTGTGGTAAGCTACGCCACGACTTTTTGCTTATCACCTTGCCGTCAAAAAGCTCTACAACCGCTATGCTGCTTCTGGCAATGGTCTTTATAGCCTTGTCATCGGTGGAATAGATAGTAATCTTATCAGCTTTGTATTTATCAATAAAGGTTATCCACTGAGACGGAAGGGTAGCTGTTATCAAGGCAACAGGTTTATTTTCGGCAATCTTGCTTTTAGCAAATGCAATAGTCCTCTCTGCTGCCTTATCACTAACTTCATTTAAGTCAAGGCAAGGGATAAGATATAGGGTATCTTCTTGAGAAAGGAACTCAAAAGACTTGTCTTCATTGCTCAACAGGTCGCCCATAGAGAAACCGTCAGCCTTCACTTCATTAGGATTTAAGACACGGGAAGAAACAAAAGTCCAATTAGCCTTAAAAGTTGTGTCCTGATTGTAAATTTCCATCAACTCTTCCATATTGAATTCCTTTTCTTTGTTGGTTTCATTGTTTAGGTAGGTGGCGTAACTCTCCATAGGCTTTTGCTCTGCCTTTGGTAATATCATCTGATTGCCCACAGCCCATTCACGGAAGTCAAGACAAGGCTCATACATTGCGTTATAAATAGAAAAGCCTACCGCAAAGCCAGCGACAAACAACACCAAGACTCCTTTCCATGTCTGCGGCTTCACCTTCTTTCGTTTCTCAAAAATAATGACGATAATCAACAGAACATCCAAGCCAACATTCTTCCAAAACGTCTCCCAGTTGGTTAATTTTATTGCATCACCAAAGCAACCACAATCACTAACCTGATTGGTTAAAGCGTCAATAAGGGTGAGGATTGTGAAGTAAAGCATCATCAAACCTGCCAACCAAAACGATGTCCTCTTGCAAAGGTGAAAGAAGACGATGAAGCCTACCACAAACTCAAGGCAACACAAACCTACAGACGTTACTATGTATATCCACGGCATAGCCTCAAACCACGAACTCATACCAAAGACATTAAGGTATTCTTCCATTTTGTAGGCAGTGCCATAAGGATCAACCGCCTTCACGAAGCCGCTAAACATAAAGACAGCTCCAAATATAAACCTGCTAATTGCAACGATGTATTTCATATTCTTAATTATTTATATTTCTGAGGGCAAAAGTACAAAAAAAATTGTAAATAAATCCTAAGAGCGAATTTTAATTGATTATTGTGCCATAAAAAAGCCCAAAGGTTAAGTTCTTCGGTCTTTTTCTTTTGTTGTGGCATTGCAATCGCTTTTACTTCACCACAAATTGCTTTTTCACCATACCCTTTTCAGTATGTATTGTGGCAATGTAGCTACCTGAACTGAATTTAGAGGTATTAACCTTAACAGAAGAAGTCTTAAACGATTGCTCATAAACTTTCTGCCCTGAGGCATTAGTTATCTCAACTTTCTGCATTGGGATAGCAGTCGTTATTGTTATCTCCTTGTCCGCAGGATTTGGATAAAGCCGCACGCTATCATTGCCTTCAACCTCATTCAAACCGCCTGACGCACATTGATAAAAGAAAGTTTTCACTTCCCCGTAACTTGTGTCTAATGAGTTAATGAAAAACAAACGATAATCATACTCTGTGTTGCACACTAAATTATTATATGGAATAGTAAAATGGTAACTGCTTATTGTAGAATCAAAAACTACCATTATTTTATTTGGATTATCAAAAGTAAGATTAGCATCGAGAGAATCATAAATAAGTCCTATAAAAGAAGGAATTGGATGCCCGAGTTCAGTTATAGTAGCATTTATATCTATTGCTTGCTCTATTGTGTCGTTTTCATCTGATATTACAGCATGAGTATAAACATTATCCCCAAGTATTGGAAATAAGTAAATAAATGGATAACAACCGCTATCAACAATAGTACCAAATAATGCTTCTATTGGAAACGGTTCCCAAGTATTATTGTAATTAAGACTAACCGGAGACATATCTTCACAGCATAATTGCTGAGGCTTATGATTCATGTTATTCCCTTTAATTAGACTTGTATATATAGCACATATAGCTGGACATTCAATATCATAAAAACCACCAGGGGCATCCGCTACCACATAAAATGTATCTTTGATGAATATGTTACTATCAAAAAATAATTCAGTAAATCTTAAACTGTTCATATCAGAACTTTGAGGCAGAGCTGTATCATATCTTATAGAAGCGCCTATTCTATTTCCCAAAGGTTTGTGTATCTCTATATAAGTTGGGCAAGTCATAATACCATTAGCAAAAAGAGATAGTCCTTGCACGGAGACAAAAGTATCTACAACGTATGGCTGAGCAATTTTCCTAAAGCCATTAACATTATCATTATAATAAGTATCAGCAATTTGTAGCACTGCATAAAGATTATAAGGATAATTGGGATTATTGGTATTTGTAGATATTAAAAGCGGAAGAGTCCCATTTTGAACACATGAGGGGACCAAATAACTATTCATATGTGGTGGTACAATTGCTTGCCCTATTGCAGTTAGCGAACATATTGTTGCTATTGCAGCAAGGAATAGATTTAATTTTTTCATAACTCCATTTATTATTAATTACAAATTATTTGAAGCGGAAAATTATGCGGATGTGTAGATGATGGCTGCCAATTGATTGGTGCTATAGACTGCTGAACCAAGTTTTGAGTTGCCCAAGGAGTTAGACTATCTTGATTTAATATTTCCAGCTCCGGCTTATTACAATCAAAAACTCCATAAACACTTCTATCACCAAGCCACACTACAAGTTGCCCTGAATTTGCATCCGTTACTCCTATTGCTGCAAACTGGAAAGGCTGGTATTCTACAATGCCGCTATAATAGATTCTGTTTCCAGATGCATCAACACCATAGTACATATCCACATTTGAACTTGGGGGATTTAATACATCAAATTCTATTGCAGCATCAAAAGGATTGGTAGGATAACCAGTAGAAGTTGTCGTTTCTAAAATAAGAGCTTTTCCATCTGCAGGGAAGTAAGCTAAATCTCTTACATCAATATCAGTATTATTGTAACCATCAAAATATTCTCTTGCTACAAAATTTATGCTGTACATATCTGCAATCAAAGCCAATGTTCTCGTTTGTGCAGTGTTATTGTTAATAAATGTCCCTGCTATTGCTAATTTTTCATCTTCTGTAAATTTCATGTGTAGTTTATTAAGGGCATACAAAGCAGGGTAGCCTTCCATTACATCAAAGTAGGACATTAAATAATCTTTATCATATTCTCTTACTATGATGCCTGTCCCTAACAAATTAAACTTTCTGCCGACGGTCATAACCCCTTTTGTACTTAATTCTAAATCATCAAGAATTTCTGGTGTTGCTGTGTTATCATATAGGATTTCACTTTGCCAGCCTAATGCTTCATCACTATGAAAAAGATATGAAAATGTTGAATTATACCTTGTTCCTATTGCTGCTATTTGTAGTACAGCGTCCGAAGGTCTGTAATAGGCTTCCACTTTGTCAATAGAAGCAAAATCAGGAACAACATCGTATTCAAAAACGTTATTCCAAAACAAGTCGCTAATTTGTGCTCGTGCAATAAATCCCATATCTTGGGCAAATTGACCACAGAAATAAATAGTATCTTTTAATAATACCATATCTTTTACTGCAAAATCAGGGTCTAATTCAGCAAGTATTGCGTCCTGACTGCTTACTTGTATGAAGTAAAAGACATAGGGTTCTCCACTTAAATCTGTTTGCGAAAAAGCAATGAAATCATCTGGGTCTTCCGCAACAATTTTTTGTGTGTAAGCAAAGGCATTAAATCCTTGCTGAACTTCTTGTACTTCACTTTGAATAGGTTGTGTCTGTGCCGCAGCACCAAAACCAGCCAAAGTAAATGTTAAAAGTGTAATTAATTTTCTCATTGTCTATATGTTTTTATAAATTCATTCTGCAAAAGTAGTAAATAAAATTGACAACCAAGCATTTTAACAACTTTTTTTGGCATAATGTTTTTTCTTGAATACAAAATTGTTGTCAAAAATTAGTGCAATCATTATATTATTATTTCATATAATTTACACAAAGCACTCATTAAAGGCATTCTTTTTTTCGCATAAATTTTACAGAAAAAACAAAGAAAATCGCCATTTTAACTTCCTTTTGACATTTTTCTAATATAATCTTCATAAAAAGTAGCCTTGCTTTAACCAAACGCCGTTTCATTTTCTTGAAGTGGC
>JAISLH010000025.1 GCA_031260565.1 Bacteroidales bacterium | reverse complement strand
ATTATTACTTGGATTGATATACCACTGATAAGCCGCAAAGCCAGCAGGAGCAACAACTTCTACAATGTTTGCACCTTGCGAACACCCACTGGCTTGAAGAGATGGGTTGCTTGCCTCACACAAAAAATAACACCAACCGCCGTGCTGCACTTGCGCACAATCACTCATACGTATTCTGGCGGTAACATAATGTCCTATCATATCGGCAAGATCTATTGTTACCCTTTGCCAATCACAATAAATATAAGGACCATTCATGTCAGTGAAAGTACTGGTATGCCAAACACTCGGCTCAAGAGTAGGAAGATTAGTATTGCTGTTTTTTTCAAAAAAAGCACAAGGTTTCACCAACGGAGCACTCGCATTCGTCCCATTACCTTCCACAACATCTATTTGAAAAGTAGGATTTACGTATCCTGTATGGCTGGGGGATGCCACAACCATTGCATAATAGAATGTCAGCAAGCAGTTTTGTGCCGATACTGTAAATCTGTACCTTAATTGTGAAGCATCTGTCCCGCCTATTGGAGTACCAATCCTTGCTGAATATAGAGAACCGGGATGAACTTTCTTTAGTTGCCCACCAGTAAAGTTGTCTGTTTCATTCACGTTAGTCTCTATTTGGAAGAAACGCTGGGTTCCGTAAGACGAAGTATGAGGGTCTAACATCTCAGGGTCTGAATTATAATTCCAAACTTGATTATAATAAGGGATTGTCGCACTACTAGAGCTGGGATAAACGGTATATGTTCCATGATCATAATACCATCCAGCATTCCACCATAGTGTGGCATCAGGATTTGTCCATGGCGTATCGCCGTTCTCAAAATTGAAATTAGGACAACCAACGGCGGCTTGTCCAAAACTACTGTTTGCAAAGCCTAAGGCTATAACTGCAAACGCTAAAACTTTAATTTTCTTCATGACTTTTTATATTTATGTACCATATTTACGACTGCGAAGGTAAGTGTTTTTTGCTTGCCAACAATAAATCCTATATTTATTTCCCAAACTATACACATATAAACACTTTTTTTTGCCTTACGGTAACATAATTGGACAAAATTTTTCTTAAATTTTCTTTTTTTCACTCTATTGCCAACCTTTGATTCTGCGAAAGAGCAAATGATAAAAATAAGATTGAGTAATAGTATTCCCTTTGTTGGAAATATTTTCACAATTTATTGTTTCCAACTAAATTTAGTACTTTTGCCGCTGATTACAAGAAAATTTAACGAGATTTTGAAGACCCGATACGAAATGATGACCACACAACCCCTGAAAGGGTTGATACTAAAGATGGCTCTACCAAGCGTAGTCATCATGTTGGTGAGTGCAATCTACAATCTGACAGCGTCTTATTTCGTGAGCCATCTTGGAACTAATGCCGTAGCCGCTATAGGTGTCAGTTTTCCGATGCAGGCTATCATTCAGGCTATAGGGTTCTTCTTTGGGCAAGGTGCAGGGAATTATATATCACGTGCTTTGGGTGCAAAACAGACACAAAAGGCTGAAAAGATGGCAGCAACGGCTTTTTTCTCGGCTTTTTTCTTTGGCACGTTAATTTCTCTCGTTTGCTTGATGTTCCTAACGCCTTTTGCAAAAATGTTAGGTGCAACCTCAAACATCTTACCCTACGCTGTAGATTATTTAAGGCTTATAATGATTGCCGCACCTTTTATGGTGTCGTCTTTTATGCTTAATAACCTGCTGCGATTTCAGGGTTCAGCGTCCTTAGCAATGATAGGCATTGTGGCAGGTGCGGTGCTGAACATTGGCTTAACTCCTTTGTTTATTTTTACTTTTGATATGGGTATGACAGGTGCGGCATTGGCAACGATGATAAGCCAGATTGTCAGCAGTGTTCTGCTTTTTGTCATTGGTTATGTGAATAAAAGTACTGTTAAAATACGCTTTCAAAACTTCATTTTTAAGTCTGCTGTTTATAAACAAATCGTTCAAGGAGGCACACCTTCACTTCTGCGTCAAGCTTTGCTGAGTATATCAACTATTTTGCTCAATCACGCTGCCGGAAACTTTGGTGAGCCTGTCATTGCAGCTATTTCAATCGTTGGACGTATCATTATGATTGCCGCAGCCATTGTTTTGGGTATAGGACAGGGTTATCAGCCGGTCTGTGGCTTCAATTACGGGGCAAAATTGTATGGAAGGGTTTGGTCGGGCTTTTGGTTCACCGTTCGCTCAACAACAATCTTCCTAATCATTGTGGCAGCTGCAGGTTTTATTTTTGCACCTGATTTAATTGGACTCTTTGGACACGATAATCAAATGGTGATTGAAGTCGGGTCTCACGCATTACGTTTTCAGTGTATGATACTTCCGTTCTCTGCTTGGATAATCGTAACCAATATGATGTTGCAAACCACAGGCAAAGCCATACCTGCAAGTATCTTAGCCCTCTCTCGGCAAGGACTTTTCTTAATACCGCTACTTTATACCATTGTTCCGCTTTGGGGAGTGCTTGGCATAGAGCTTTGCGTGCCTATTGCAGACGGGCTAACCTTTTTATTCACTATTATTTTGGGTAGAAAGGCTTTGCTGGAACTTCGGCAAAAGTAGATTTTCCTTCGTTTCAATTATCGGTAACTGCCCGATTACTCTGCTTTTCCGTGGCAGTTCTTGTATTTTTTGCCGCTTCCGCAAGGACAAGGGTCATTTCTGCCTACTCTTTTCTCCACATGAACGGGCTGAATGCGTTGAGGCTCGGACGGGTCATTAGCTTTAAGTTCTTCACGAGAGGTTTTTATATTTCTGCTATCACTTTTTGGTGCTTGCGTTTGGCGTACAGCCTCCTCTGCAATAGGCAAAAAGGCACGACAAAGGAATGCTGTAACATCACGATTTATCTCATTAAGCATCTTTTCAAACAAACCGAAGGACTCAAGTTTATAAATAAGCAACGGATCTTTCTGTTCATAAGACGCATTCTGTACTGACTGCTTCAAATCGTCCAATTCACGTAGATTTTCCTTCCATGCGTTGTCAATCAAATGAAGTGTTACACCCTTGGATACGGCAAGAGAGATTTCCTTTCCACCCGTTTGATATGATTTTTCTATAGGAGCAATGGCATTAAATGATTTTACTCCGTCTGATATTGGGAAGGCAACATTCTCATAGACATAGTTCTTGCTTTCAAATATATTCTTAACAAAAGGAAACGCCTGCTCGGCAATTTTTTCCATACGAGCTTTGTGTAGAGCATACATTTCAGCGTGTTGAATACTCACCACCTCTTCTTTTCTCTTATTATAGAAATCGTGTTCGCTCATTGTAACATCCGCACCGCACAATCTGATGTACTCTAATTTGAATTGCTCGTAATCACCCTTGTATTCACCTACCAGAACCTCCAATGTGTCATACATCATATTTGAAACATCTATCTCCAACTTGTCTCCATATAAGGCATTGCGGCGTTTAGAATAGATAACGGTACGTTGATTGTTCATCACATCGTCATATTCTAATAATCTTTTGCGGACTCCAAAGTTGTTTTCTTCCACCTTGCGTTGTGCTCTCTCAATGCTCTTTGTCATCATAGAGTGTTGGATTACCTCACCTTCTTTTAAGCCAAGCCTATCCATCATTTTGACCATTCTATCCGAGCCAAACAGACGCATAAGGTTATCTTCAAGCGAAACGAAGAATTGACTGCTTCCCGGGTCTCCCTGTCTGCCGGCACGACCTCTTAGCTGCCTATCAACACGTCTTGATTCGTGTCGTTCTGTACCAATGATTGCCAATCCGCCTGCTTCCTTTACACCTTCGCCAAGTTTGATGTCTGTACCACGACCTGCCATATTGGTGGCTATGGTTACCGTTTTGGCTCTTCCGGCTTCGGCAACGATGTCGGCTTCCTTCTTATGCAGTTTTGCGTTGAGGACATTGTGAGGAATATGGCGAAGTTTTAACATTTTGCTTAGTAATTCTGACGTTTCAACCGAAGTAGTTCCCACAAGCACAGGGCGATTTTGGTTTATCAAATTCTCTATTTCGTTGATTACAGCGGCAAACTTCTCTCGCTTTGTCTTATATATAAGGTCTTCATTGTCCTTTCGGATAATGGGACGATTGGTTGGAATGGTTACAACGTCTAATTTATAGATATTCCACAACTCTCCAGCTTCCGTTTCTGCCGTACCGGTCATACCAGCAAGCTTCTTGTACATACGGAAATAGTTCTGTAAGGTAATGGTAGCATAAGTCTGAGTAGCGGCTTCAATCTTAACCTTTTCCTTAGCCTCAATAGCCTGATGTAAGCCGTCCGAATAACGTCTGCCTTCCATAATACGACCGGTCTGTTCATCTACAATTTTCACCTGATTGTTGATAACAACATATTCAACGTTGTTTTCAAACATAGCATAAGCCTTCAATAATTGGTTTATTGTATGAACGCGGTCGGACTGAACGGCATAAAGCTGCATTATTTCATCCTTTTTCTGAGCCTTTTCAGTAGGATTCAGATTCTGTTTCTCCAATTCGGCAATTTCAGAGCCAACATCTGGCAACAGGTACATCTTTGGATTTTCACCCAAATCTGCTAAGTATTCAATTCCCTTGTCGGTTAATTCAACGGAATTCATTTGTTCGGAAATTACAAAGTAGAGATCATCGTCTATTTTGTACATATCCTTGCTCTGGTCTTGCATAAACTTGTTCTCTGTCTTCAACATCAAAGCCTTCATTCCTGTTTCAGATAGGAATTTAATCAAAGCCTTGTTCTTTGGAAGACCATGATGAGCTCGCAAAACAAGCATACCGCCCTGTGCTTCTTCATCAGCCGTACGATCATCGTGCAAAACCTTCTTGGCATCGGACAATATCTGAGTTACAAGTTGCCTTTGAGCATTATAAAGTTTCTCTATGATAGGACAAAAACGCTCAAACTCCTGATCATCTCCCTTTGGCGTTGGACCGGAAATAATCAACGGCGTTCTTGCATCATCAATCAAGACACTATCAACCTCATCAACTATGGCATAATTATGCTTTCGTTGCACTATTTCGGCAATGTTGTTACACATATTGTCTCTAAGGTAGTCAAAACCGAACTCATTGTTAGTACCATAAGTTATATCAGCCTGATAAGCCTTGCGGCGTGCTTCCGAAGAAGGTTCGTGCTTGTCAATACAATCAACACTCAAGCCGTGAAATTCAAAAAGCATTCCCATCCATTCCGAGTCTCGTTTTGCCAAGTAGTCATTGACGGTAACAATATGGACACCTTTCCCTGCTAAGGCATTAAGATAGATAGGCAGAGTAGCTACTAAGGTCTTACCTTCACCTGTTGCCATTTCGGCAATCTTCCCTTCATGAAGAACAGAGCCTCCTATGAGCTGCACATCGTAATGCACCATATCCCATTTAATCATCGTGCCGCCAGCTATCCAAGAGTTATCAAAGTAAGCCTTGTCCCCCTTAATATTAACGTTATCACGGAAGGCTGCCAAGTTTTTGTCAAATTCGGTGGCTATCACTTCCACTTGCTCGTTTTCAAAAAACCTGCGAGCCGTTTCCTTTATAACAGCAAACGCCTCAGGAAGAATTTCGGATAAAACCTTTTGAGTTTTGTCGTAAATATCATCTTCAAGTCGTTCTATTCTCTCATAAAGCCGCTGCTTCTGCTCAATAGGCATATCAAAATTGACGTCCAACTCATTCTTCATTTGTTCTACTTCACTCTCTTCGTCAGCAATGCTTGCCTTGATTCTTTGCTTGAACTCAACGGTCTTTTGTCTTAACTCATCGGTTGAGAGAAGTTTTATCTTGTCGTAAGCGGCAAGTGTTTCCTGCAATTTGGGATTTAGTTCTTTTAAGTCCCTATCGCTTTTATTTCCAAAAAGTTTTGTTAAAAATGTTGCCATAATATTATTATGTTTTTAATATGTATTATTATTTTCAGTATTCGTATTATTGTTTTCCGCTATTGCTTTGTTGCGTGTCATAATATCAAGGGCTGCAATGGCGGCGGTAAAAGCCCAGAAAGGGACAGCAAGTTTATCAGTATCAAGGAAGTTGTTCATAAAGCCATGAGTATAATATGTAATCATGGAAATGGTAAGACACAGAGCAAGGTTGGCAATATGCTTGTCGGCAGCTCTGCGATATGTCCTTATGCCAATATAAACAGTAGTGCCAAAGATTAGCACAACGCTTATAGTTCCCATAATCCCCATTTCGGCTAAGGGACCAAGATATTCGCTATGAGCATTGCCCAAGTCGCCAAAGTCAGTAGAAATCCAACTTGTTTGCCAAGACTTCTGATACGCAGCATACTTAAACTGGTAAGTACCTGCACCAAATCCGAAGACAGGCTCTTCTTTAAACATTCTCAATGCACAAGACCAGCGATTGATTCGCTCAACATTGCTGGCGTCTGTTGAAATGTTACTCATAGATGTTATATGCTCCATAATTTTGCCCGAAGAATCTTGAGAGTTTTGAGACATCTGCTGCAAAATGACGTCCCAGCCAACGGCAAGAAGAACACCTCCGATGAGGGCAGTAATAAGAAGTTGTTTAAGTTTTATTCTTAATTTCACAATAACAAAGACAACCCCGGCAACTACAACACTAAGCCAAGCCGCCCTTGCATAAGACAAAATAAGAGCAGTCAAAAGAGCAATGGACATAATGATAAAGAAAATTCTGAATCCCTTGCCGCCAATTATCTCTTTGCTGGCAAAGGCGTAATAAAAACTTACAGGCAGAAAGAGAGCAACAATAGCCCCATAAGCAGTATGATCGTTGTAGAAAGGTTGCATAACAAAGTGGGAAGCGTTGTAATCAAAACCCATACCACCAAAATTGATCGTGCTGTAAATGATAACCACCAATAGTGATATGCAATAGCAAGCAGTAAATATTCTTATATTTTTTACATTCTTAAAGAACGGCATAGCAATAAAAAACATCGGTATAACGAACCAAAGCCTTGACACAATAAACTTAAAACTTACAAGAACATCAGTGCTGAAACAGGAACTGATAATAGCCCAAAGAAAGTAAATAAAGATAGAAATAGAAACAGGATGTTTGAAATATTTGAGGTTGTATTTGCCTTCAAAGAGTAGAGTCCAAAGGAAAGCAATCATCATCAATATCAGTATTGGTTCGGAGGGAAGGGAAAGGGTAAAGCCATCTTCGTTCAGTACGATATTTATGGAAAAAGGAGTAAGCAAGGCAATGAGAAACAACCCTTTGTTGAACTCATATTTGAGGAAAACCAAACCTAAAACAGCCACAGGGATAAATGCGTAAGCGTAATACTCATATTCCATAAAGTATAAACCGCCTCCGATAAAAGCAGCGCAAAGAATAGCAATAACAATGTAAGCCTTAGTGTTGTCTTTGAGGTTTATCCACCACTGAGTAACAGAGTTAAATGTTTTTGTTATGTGATTGCTTGGTATCATTTACTCAGCCCGTACAGCCTTTGTCTTATCTTTTATAACCAAAACGGCAACAGCAAGCAATGTACAGCATAAAGCAGAGAATAAAGTGATGATTGAACGCTTTGGTTTATCCTTAAAATAAGAAGGATAAGCGTATTCAACAACAAATTCTGTCGGTATGTTGGCAGTAGCATCAACTATGGCTTTTTCCAACTGCTCACTCCATTGCTTTAAGATAATCTGCTTATAGGCTAATTGTTCTCTGATGTTGTTAATCTTTGCTCCCCCTTGCTGTAAGGCTTCACCCCTTTTATCCAAACGAGCAACGGCGGCATTGTTACCTGCTGCCACTTGTTTTGATATTTCCTGAGCCAAACGTTCTGCTTCACCATCGGGATAGAACACTTTATACTGGCTACTCAAAACCGACAAAGAGTCTGACAACATACTAATTTCATCAACTATTCTTTGTCTCGAGCGGCTTACCGATGCACTAATGGAATCCATTTTATCTCTTTTCATCTCCGTTCTCAAAAACGTTAGCCGTTCAACAATGTAATTGGCAATGTCGGCAGCATATTTAGGGTCTGTATCCCAGACTGTGAGCTTTATGCCGAGATTTTCCGTCCGCTTAATCTTTATATTGTTATATAATTTACGACCAAGCTTAGTCTCTAATTCCTCTCCTTCGCCCCTTATGCCGTAATGATTTTTCAGGTCAAACTTTTTGATAACCTCTCCCATTATTTTGCCCGAATTAAGCAGTTCCAAAACGTGCTCTGCCTCCTTTTCCGTGCCAAAATTCAAAGGGTCGGCAACGTCCATCTGAGACAATGCCCCTTTGGAAATGGAATTGGTGTCGGCGGCAAGCAGAGTAACCTGTGCTTTGAAGTGGTTTTTGAAGCACAAACTAATCCCTCCCGTTACCAATGCGGCAGCAAAGAAAACGATTACCAAAACCTTCCAGTATTTAAGCAGAAAGCGTATTGTTCCTCTCAAATTAAATTCGTTCATTTCTTGATTTGATTGCATTTTTTACAATAAAATTGGTTTGTATAAAGGTGCAAAAGTACTATTTTTTTCCGAATTATGGTCATCTTATGGTAAATAAACCAAATTTACGCCTGTGTCAAATAAGCAAAAGTGCAAAAAACCATCTGAAAACAAAGGCTTGTGATAATTATTTTCAACGTTGGTAACAAAAGTCCCTCATTTTAATTTTCTTTTTTGTACTTTTGCAAAACGAAATTGAACAACGAATAAAAACAAGCAAGATTATGACAAATCAATATCAAAAAACATCATCACTATTTATAGATTTAATGCAACAAAATGCCATTAAAAAATACCTCTTTTGCCTGTTAAAACCTGATGTTTTTATATGAATTTTCTGATATGACATTGCAATGACGCAATATGTAACTTTATGGGGATAATATAGTATTTTATCCCTTTTTTCGTGCCTTTTTGTCAAAATGAAACGCCACTTTATTTTCATGAAGCGGCGTTTCGTAAAATTAAAACGCCACTTTAATTTCCTAAAGCGGCGTTTCGTGATGCTGAAACGCCGTTTTATTTTTACCTTTTTTGATGTGCTGGTAATGAAGCAGTTACAATGGGCAATAAAATTACATATTTATAGCATAAAATTGTACATTACTTTGTGGAATGTATCTTGAGCATAAACGTTATTAAAATAATTCTTATTTATAATAAAAAATATGCATGCCTTTGTTTTCATAAAATTAACCCTTTGTCATTTTAGATAATTTTTTGTATTCAAAGACATCAACATGCCAGACGATAGCAACGACTATATTGATTTCCGCCTTGTTATTCCTCAGTTTTAATAGCAGAAAATAACCTCAAAGTTGTACATTGCCAAAAAAAATTGTTCTATTTGCTCTTCATATAATGATTTATTATTACTTTTACACCCTGAATTTTTATTCAAAGTTGGTAAAATGGATACATACAAAAACGATTTAAGCACTTTATTATCAAAAGTTAGCACTCTGGGCAACAAGGTTTGTAATGAACAAAACGTATCTCAAATAGAGGTAGATGTTTTAAAGGATAAGTTGAGGGCAGCTTATGATTTGCTGCTTGATTTTCCTGTTTCGCAACCGCAAGCTGAAGTTCCAAAAGAAGAACAAAAGCAAGAAGAGGTGCGAAAGGTTATCCTCAAAATAGAAAGAGAAGAGCCGACAGAGCAAGAGAAAGAGCCGCTGCAATGCTCTAAGAAAAAGACTTTCGCTTTGGAAGAGACACTTGATTATGAAGAACAAAGGGAAGAGGACGATGATGTTGAGCAAGAGGAAATAGACAACATAGTAGAGAATACGCCCTCTGTGCTTAAATATCTTCACGAAAACATAATCAATGACGCTACAAAGGAAAAGCAGTTGCAACCTCCGTTAGATCTTTTTACAGACAAGCATACGAGTATTGCAGATAAATTTGAGAACAGACAGACAATAAACGATAGGGTTAATGAGGCAATGGTTGGTGATTTGAGAACGAACATTGGGGTGAATGAAAAGTTTCTCTTCATAAATGATTTGTTCTTTGGAAATATGAAAGGATACACCGACTTTATACAGGAGCTAAACAGCAGTGAGAGCTGGGAACAGGCAACAACTATAATAGATAACTATCAACAGGAAAAGCAATGGAAGGATGCTTCTCTTGCCTTTTCTACTCTTATTACAATAATAGAGAAACGCTTTAAGCACAACCACATAATAGGATAAAGTTATGGTAAAAAAAGACATTGTTATCTTCTCCGCCCCTTCCGGTTCTGGTAAAACAACAATCCTTAAACGACTATTTGACTTGAACCCTGACGTCTTTGACTTTTCCATTTCCGCTACTTCACGTCCCAAACGCAATAATGAGATTGACGGCAAGGACTATTACTTTCTAACCGAGCAAGACTTCAGAGCAAAGATAGCAAATGATGAATTTTTGGAATGGGAAGAGGTTTATAATGGTATTTTGTATGGAACGCTCAAGTTGGAAATAGAGCGTATCAGAGCCAATGGTAAGATTATTGCCTTTGATGTTGATGTCAATGGAGGTATCAGTATTAAGAAGTTGTTTAAAGATAATGCTGTGTCGGTTTTTGTTATGCCGCCGTCTGTAGATGAGTTACGTCACAGGCTTGAATTGAGAGCCACCGAAAGCAAAGAGAGTATTGCTGACCGCATTGAGCGTTCGGCAATGGAGTTGTCAATGAGTAGCAAGTTTGATTATACAATTCTCAATGACGACATCAACCTTGCCGTTGCCAAAGCACAGAAAATAGTAGATGAAGTGCTGCAACGTTAAAAGCAGTCTTTATTTCACTTAATCAAACGCCACTTCCGCAAAATAGAGGGGCGTTTTTGGCAGATTGTAATGGTGTTTTGTGAAAACAAACGCAAGCAATAGTTATTTTTTTCATACCTTTATTGTGCTGTTACAAAAATAAATTCGTACCTTTGCCGCCTCTTAAAAGAATATTATTTTAATATAAAACCCTATAAAAGACAAATGTATAAGATAATTTCTCACCCTATTATTGAGATTGCTCAGAGTGAAGATGTTTTTTTTGAGTTTTGCGGCAAGCAAATACCGGCTAAGAAAGGTTTTACTATTGCTGCCGCTCTCCATCAGGCAGGTTACCCTGTCCATTCTCACTCCATAGAAGGAAGAAACCGCTCTTTGGAATGTGGTATTGGCAAGTGTGGTGCCTGCGAAATGATTGTAGATGGCAAAGTTGAAAGAATATGTGTCAAAAAGGTTGACGGCGTTAAGCGAGTTGAGATGAAGGGCAGCCAAAAGTTTTTTGAGCCGTCTTCGTTATCAAATGATACAACTTCACAACGACAGGAGAATGTTTTTAAGACCGAAGTCGTTATAGTAGGTGCTGGTCCTGCCGGACTGGCTGTAAGAGAGACGTTGAACCAATACGGAGTGGCAAACATCGTTATTGATTCCAATGACCGCATTGGCGGACAATTTAATATGCAGACGCACCAGTTCTTTTTCTATGAAAAGGAAAAGCACTTTGGAGGAGAGAGAGGTTTTGATATTGCAGCAATTTTGGCAGGTGAAAACCACGATGATATTTTTCTAAACTCATTTGTTTGGGATATTCTTGAAGACAAACGCATTGCTGTCAAAAATATAGTCAGTAGGGAATTGTTTTATGTTGATGCAACACATATTGTAGTTGCTACAGGTGCAGTGCCGTTTATGCCAAGTTTCAAAAACGATGACCTTCCGGGTGTTTATACTGCTGCTGTGGTACAAAAGATGATGAATTGTGAGCTTACGCTGTTAGGAAAGAAGATTTTGACAATTGGAGCTGGTAATATTGGTTATCTGACGTCTTATCAGGCAATGCAGGCAGGGGCTTCGGTTGTTGCAATCATTGAAGCAATGCCACGTGAAGGGGGATTTCCTGTTCAGGCTAATCGTGTTCGGCGTTTGGGAATACCTGTTTTGACTTCCAAACTCTTGCTTGAGGCGATTCCAAATGAAGACGGGACAGGAATAAAAGGAGCTATTGTTGCCGATTGTGAGAATTTTAAGCCTATTGAAGGCACGGAACAGGTAATAGAAGGTATAGATGTGATAAATGTTTGCACGGGTCTAATGCCTGACAACCAGCTCTTGATAAAAGGAGATGAGATATTTGGAAAACGTTGTTATGGAGTAGGTGATGCAGTGCGTATCGGTGAAGGGACAAGTGCTGTTTTGCGTGGTCGTCAATGTGCTTATGAAATACTGCAATCACTTAACGTTCGTTACAATTATGAGGATTATTTGCAGGTTAGTAGCGATTATATTTCTTCCCAACAACATCCTGTGCGTATTCTTGACGAAGCCTTTTGCCCTCCTGATGAACGTAGAGCTAAAAGACCTTTTGTGCGTCCAGAATGTCTTTATGGGTTTGCGTGTAATCCTTGTCGTTTTGCGTGTAAGTATGGTGCAATAACCAAAAACTCCACTTCTGATGTACCTCATATTGATTATGAGAAATGTATTGGCTGCATGGATTGCGTCAGTCAGTGCCCTGGTCTCGCTATTTTTGGCTATAATGTAAAGAAAAAACAGGTGTCTTTGCCTTTTGAGTACGATACTGAGGGTAAAACGTCCGTTTTGCTTGTTGATAACGATGGAAAGACCATTTGTGATGGCAAAATAATAAAAGTGAAAGCTAATGCCAATAAGACATCTGTTGCAACTATCGAGTGTAATTGTGATGAAAAGACGTTAATAACAATAAAAGGCTTCATCTTAAAAGAGAAACAACAAACCCCATTGCAAATATCACCATTGAAAAAGCGTGAAGGAGAAAGCAAAACATTCATTTGCCATTGTGAAGACGTATCAATAGATAAACTATTATCACAAATCGGCTCACGCAAATCTATTTCGGTGGATGAGCTAAAGCATACTACACGTCTTGGAATGGGAGATTGCAGAGGCAAACGATGTATTCCAAGAGCCAAGCAGATACTTGCGTCTTATGGAATTGAAGTTGTAGGAGACGCAACCCCGAGAGCACCATTGTCAGTGCAAGTAACGTTTGGTGAATTGTACGACACCAAAGAGAAAAATATTATTTTCAATGCCAAAAACACCAAAATAGAGAAGGTACAATCCTTTATTGCCGGCGGAGGTATTGGAGGCAGTTCGCTTTTCCGATATATGGCAGAAGCAGGGCTTAACCCTCTTATGATAAACTTTGACCGTGGGGCTTCTTGGAGAAATATTGCTGGCGGCAGACCTGCTTTCTCCAATCCAGAACTTGCAGACATTGCTGAACAAAACCATAACCTTTTCAAGGAACTCCAAAAGCAAGCAAATATTGATTATTATCCTATTCGCTATGTAAATCTTGCTCATGGCGATGAAAGTTACAAAGGATTAGAAAAGGCAATGCAGTGGTCGGACGCTTATATGGTAGAGCCAAAAGATTTCCAAAAGGAAATATCTCCTTACTTTAATAAAAAAAATAAAAACTATATTGCTGCACAGATAACAAATAACTGCTGGCAGGCAACACCGGGCAAAACCATTGACCTTTTACGCAAAATAGGTCTTGAAAATGGCGGCTCATACATTGAAAATGCTCAATTGGTTGAAGTCTATAAGCAGGGTAAAGAATATCATATCCTTGTTAAAACAGCAAGTCAATATACCGAATATATAACCGAAGTATTCGTAAATGCCTTAGGCTTTAATGCAGAAAAGTTTGCAAAGCAACTTGGGATAGAAACGGGTTTATTTCCTGTCAAACATCAGGCTTTTATCACAAAACGCCTGCCTCTGATAGGCAAAGACAACAATCAGTTAGATATGGTTATTGACCGCAGACACTATAAAGGCTTTTCTTCTATCTATGGGCAACAGCTTAGAGAGACAGGACAGATTATCGGATGTGCTTCTCCTTTGTTTGACTCACAACAAACAGGGAAGACATTGAAGACAGCAACTCAGGATTTCTTAGAAATAGTCTCCGAAATCTTTGCAGGATGGATACCTGAGCTAAAAAACATCAGCGTTCAGGCTTCTTGGTCGGGTTATTATACTGAACCGCGTTACATAATTGACCCTGAACTTGGCTTGTTTATTGGTTTGCGTGGTCATGGTTTTATGTTAAGTCAGTACCTTGCCAAGATGTATGTTGATAAGTTGCAAGGAAAGCCAACCGCTGATTACTTTGATAAACTCAAACTTCATGGAGAAGGCATAGCTGAATCCGCTTTGAAGTAACAAAAGGGCATAGAAAGAAAATGAATTTGGTTATAGACAGAGGAAATACACAGGATAAAGTGTCCGTTTTCAAAGATTCGGAGATTGTCTTTTGTGAAAAATACCATCGGCTCTCTGTTGAAGACTTGGAAAGGCTTAATTCTATGTACCCCCTTCTCAAAAATGCTATTTATTGCTCTGTTGCCAAAGATGACAATAAGGAAGAAATTATTTCATTTTTGAAAGCAAACTACCTTTTCCTTGATAGTGATAAATGGAACACAAATATAAAAATATTCTATCAGACTCCTCAAACGCTGGGACAGGACAGGCTTGCAGCAGTGGTTGGAGCTTATAGCCTATACCCTCGTACTAATTCGTTGATTGTGGATTGTGGCTCTTGCATTACCTTTGACTTTATTACCTTATCAGGTGAGTATTGTGGTGGAAGTATTTCTTGCGGTTTTAGAATGAAATTTCAGGCGTTACACAATTTTACAGCAAATTTGCCGTTATTAGATGAGATAAAATCCGTTTCCTTATTAGGAACATCAACTCAAGATTCTATTCTGTCTGGAGTTATCAACGGTACATTGGAAGAGGTAAAGGGAATAATAAAACAATACAGGCAGATGTTTGAAGAGGTTAATGTTGTCCTTACGGGAGGAGATGCGGAATTTTTATCAAGCAATATAACGATAAAACATAGTGTTGAACCAAACTTAGTCCTTTATGGATTGAACAATATATTAAATGAAAATGCAAAAACTAACAATTAGAATATTATTAGCAATAATGCTTGTGGCGAGTAGCTTATGGCAATCGGCAACGGCACAGACAGCAGTCAGCTCACCTTATTCGCGTTATGGGATAGGAAGTACCAACATATTTTCCGATGCGGTTAAATCATCTATCGGTGGAGTTGGCTATGCTTTTTCTCGTAACAATATGGTAAATCTTAAAAACCCTGCTGCACTTAGCGGTATTGACACAATGAGTTTTGTCTTTGATGTCGGCTTTCACGCCGATTTCTTATCCTTTACGTCCTCTACGGCTAAGTCAAGCGGTATGAGTGGTGCGTTGTCGCATATCTCAATGGCGTTTCCTATAAACAAGCATTTGAAAATGGCTATTAGCTTGTTGCCTTTGTCGGATATAAATTACGAAACTTCGGAAATAGTACAGGTAACCGATACTACCTTTTATAGAAACAGATATAATGGAACAGGAGGCTTGAATAAGGCTATAGTCGGGCTATCTTATAATTGGGACAAAACAAATGATAAATTTGCCTTAGGGGCTAATGTTGAGTATATGTTTGGTAGTTACTATAAAAGTTCTGCTATAATTTTTTACGATAATACCGATACTTTATTCCGTTCTTCCGACCCTGATCATCCTCGCTATTCCGTTGATTCCACTCTTTTTAATTGCAGAGATGAAATTAGATACAATATTCAAAACTTTAATATCAATCTTGGCTTCCAATATTTCCATACCCTGAACAATGGAAGCAAAGTAGGCATTGGCGGTTCTTATGTTCTACCTCTTACTTTGAAGACAAAGAACATTAGGCAACGTTATACCTTTATTTCTAACAACGGCTTAGAAACTCACAAGGATATGGTCATTGACTCTTCTTACAATGGCAAGATAAAATTTCCTACATCTTTTGGCTTTGGTCTATCATACGAAAAGCCTCAAAAGTTTTTCATTGGAGCAGACGCTCAATTTACTCAATGGTCTGAATTCAGACTTCAAACGGACGGCTACAATGATCCTTTACAAGATAGTTGGAATATAGGCGTGGGAGGAGAATTTACACCTGACGTTTATGGCAGTTACATCAAACAAATGACCTATCGCTTGGGACTGAATTACGATAATGGCTCTCTATGCTTTGACAATGACATAAACGGCAGACCATATATAAGCTCACAAGGCACAAGATTAAGTCAGTATAGCGTTGCCGTAGGTTTCGGATTACCTGTCAAAAAATCAACAACACTTATCAATCTATCCTTTGAATATGGCAAAAGAGGCACGATAGACAACAGTCTAATAAGGGAAAACTTTTTCCGTATAGGCTTTTCGTTATCTGCTAAGGACAGATGGTTTTTCAAAAGAAAATATCAATAACATAAAAATATATTAAGTAAAATGAAGAAGAAATTATATTCATTAGTTGCGATTGTAGCTTTAGCTACAAACATCGGGTTTGCTCAAAAATATGGAGACACACCTCAAGACAGTATTGATTGCATTATGAACTACTCTATCTATAATGAGTTGTATAAGCAAAATAGTTACGTAGAAAGTTATGAAACTTGGTCAAATATGATGAAGGTTTGCCCTGCTCGTCATATCAATGATTACATCAAAGGACGCACTATCCTTAAAGCAATGATTGACCAAGCAAAGACGCCTGCCGACAAAGAAAGATACATCGGAGAGTTGCTTACATTATCCGACCAACGCTCAACATATTTCGGAGATGAGGCTAACAATATTGCTCAAAAGGCAAGAGACATTTCCGACTTTTACCCTGAGAAGGAGGCAGAGATATACAATCTCTACAAACAAGCCGCAGAAAAAGACGGAGCAACCTTAGACGCAAGGTATGCACCATTATACCTGCAATCAACCTTACATTACATCAAAAGCACTGGCGATGTAGAAAATCTTTCTTTGCTTTTTGACGTCTATGATTACGCTTCCGAGCTAATAGACAATGCTCTCATCAGTATTGAGCAAGAGATAGAGCAGACCGAAGCCGCAAAGAAAAACACTGTAACACTGCAAAGAACCAAAGAGGAAATACAATCCTACGCTACAATGTGCGAAAACTACATTGAACCTTATGCTTCATGCGAAAGGATTTTGCCAATATACCAGTCAAAGTATGATGCAAATCCTCAAGACTTAAACTTATTAAGGAAAATCACCACAACGCTTGAACGTAAGGGCTGCACCGAAAGCCCATTGTTCTTTGCCGCTACAAAGAGTCTTCACCAAATTGACCCGTCTGCAAAGACCGCTTATATGATGGGGGTTATGCTCATCGGCGAAAAGAAGTTCAGCGAAGCAGCAAAGTTCTTAGAAGAAGCATTGGGCTCATATAAGGACAACATCAGCAGGTCTCGTGCCGCTCAGGCATTGGCTCGTGCTTACGAAGGGGCAAATCAATACGCTAATGCAAGAACTGCCGCTAACAAATGGGGCGAATTGGACAAGACTTCCGAAGGAAAAGCAGCTCTTTTCGTTGCAAAACTATACTTATCCAGCGTTGTATCCTGTGCTTCTCACGAAGGAAAAATCAGAGGTGCTGCATGGGTTGCTTACGATGAGGCTTCAAGAATCAAAAACAACTATCCCGAATTAGCAGACGAAGCTCAAAAAGTAATGAACTCTGCTTATAGCCAATTCCCTGCAAAGAAGGACATATTCTTTGTTGGTTTAACCGAAGGCAATTCTTTCTCTGTTGGCTGCTGGATAGGCAGAACGACAACCATAAGAGGCAGATAGTCAAAGTGAATTTTATTACAATCACACAGAACAGGAGAGTATCATCACGCTTTGTGATAATGCTCTCCTGTTTTGTTGTATTGCTCTGTTCTTGCGACAACGGGCTGACCCCAAGCGGTGAAAAAGCCCCTGCCGACAAGCCAACCAACATCATCAAACAGGCACATATCTACCGCTCTTCAAATGCTGAGGTGAATATTGAAATCTTTGCACCGCTGATACACAACTTTGAAGGCGACAGTGCAAAGATGGAATTTCCGCAGGGAGCAAAAGCGATATTCTTTAACAAAGATATGAGCGTCAAATCCGTTATTACAGCCGATTATGCCCTTCAACAAAAACCTTCAAATGACTTTCTGTTGCGGCAAAATGTGCGAATAGTCAATTATAAGAGTGAAGACACAATCTACTGCGAAGACCTGATATGGCAAAAGCAAAGCCAACGCATCTACACCCAAAAACCAGTCCGCCGACAGAGTAAAACAGGCACAGATTACGGCGAAGGATTGGAAGCAAACGAAGCAATGGACAGCGTAACCATTGTTCGCCCGCACGGAAACCAGATTGTAGAGGAATAGCCTATCGTTTGAGAATATAGGACTGGCGTTTAAGTCCCGTCCTGACAACAATTAACCCAAGCGAATAGAGGTTTAAATCGAGCGAAATATCGGTTCGTTTTCGCAACTCTTCCCAACGCTTGAGGCTGTCTTCATTTTGATAAATTCCTTTCAGATAATAAATCGTTGCTCTTTCGTTTGGCGGGCATAAGTCTTCGTTTTGCAATTCCCTAACATCAAATTGCTTAGCCAATTCTTTTATTATATCTTCATCCTTCCTTCCTTTGATGCACTGGAGGTAAGTTTCAAACATAAAAGGTGAGTGAAGCGAGTGTTCGTTCTTCGCTTTACGATTGTATTTCAGCCGATTATTAAATTGAAACCAAGACATAAATTTCTAACTCTTTACTTTACCGCTGGCAAAGGTACAAAAAAATCGCCGAAATGAGATTTCGCTTCCCGCTTCCTTTGTTTTAGTTTATCCAAACGCTGTAATAACTTTCGCAAACACTGTTTCATTTTGCGGAAACAGCGTTTTAAATTATTTTGATGTACATCTTAAATTATTTAGATGTACATCTTATTTTTCTTAGACGTACATCTTATTTTATTTAGATGTACATCTTATTTATTTTTGATGTACATCTTATGAAAATGAAACAGCGTTTCCAGAAATTAAAACACTGTTTCCGCAAAATAAAACGCTGTTTCCGTAACTTATTCCTTGATAACAGAACTCGGAAACAGCATTTGGAAAGATTATAACAAAGGTACAATAAAACAAAGTAAGGTTGCGTTAAAACAATACGGCATTGCGTTTTGATAAAATTTAGTACTTTTGCCCTGTTTTTTGATAATAGAAAGTTGAAATATGATAAAGAAAATTTGTTTCTTCGTTTGCCTGCTGCCTTTGTGGCATTGTGAGGCTCAGATACTTTCGGATGTTGAAGTGAAATCTATAACTACGGCGTTGGACAGAAGTATTAAGGAAATATCAGCCCAAAACACCGATAACCTTTCGCTGATTCACGTCTATGGTGTTCAGATTCAACAGGCTGAAACGACCCTTGAAAAGTATAAACTCTACAAAGACAATGCTCAAATTGCTACAAAATGGCTCTGTTTGAAGACTTTGGCTCAGCAGAATAAAGAAATCATAAATTTTATTGAGCAAAACCTGAGCCAAAGGTTTTATACTAAGGGCATAAATGCTCTGTATAACAACAAAAATCAGGAAGCCGCTCAGCTGTTTCAAAAGGCTATTGACGAGAATGCTCATAATGTGATGGCGAATTACCAGATTGCTAACCTGAAACTTGATTCCAATAATGCAGAGCAGGCTATCAATATTTTATATTCCGTTTTGGAGACGATGAAACCAAGTGAGGATGAGAGAGTTGTTTGTATGAGTTTGCTGTCTTTTGCTTACAATAAGACGATGGTTCAATCGCTGGCGATGATGAAAGAGGGTAAATTTGCAGATGCCCAAGATATGCTGGCACAACTTCGCAACGTTTGCCCAAAAGATAAATATGGCGTGTGCAATGAAGAGATGATAACGGCAAATATTGAGAAGTGCAAGACAGGTGTTTATAACGATCATCTGAGTGTTACAAAGAGAGCATTGGATATGGGGAAGACGGATATAGCTGCTGATTTCATTGCCTCAACTTTTGACTATCTGAACCGCAATCAGGAAGATATAAAAGCGACACGGGACTTTGACCAAATGGCTCAGTCAATCATCGGCTCTTATATAAAGGATGCCAAACGCCTTACAAACGCTACGCAGTATGAAGCAAGGATTGATGTTCTTAAAAAGGCGAAAGCGTTGGCTGAAATGGTGGGTGGCAGCGTTGAAACAAAGACTTTGAAAGATATTGCAGCCATTGAAGGCACTACTTCTTTGACCGACAGCCGTCTTGACTCCATTGAGGACAATACTCCAAGCGTTGGTTACAGCGATACTTACGCTCAATATGTTAATGACACGCTTTCCGACAGCCAAACTTCGGTTTCAAGTGTGGAAAAGGATTACATAGCAACGTCAAACAACAAACTGCCGAAAAAGAGTGTTGCAGTAGAGCAGACAAAGACGCAAAGCCTGAGCAAGGAATTAGATGATAAGTTTTTCGAAGTTCGTTCCTTTATCACAGTTAATAATTATGAGAAAGCATTGGAGGTCTTGGAGTCCGCAAATCGCTTAGCCAGAATAGACAAAGAAAAAAAGGAGGTGGAAAAGATGTACTTGGCTGCCATAAGAGAAATAACGGCAAGGCGAATGTCTGCTGCCGAGTACGCAATCTTTCAGGGTGATATACCGAAAGCCGATAGCCTTGTTGCCGTTACGCAAGACCTTATCGCAACTTATAAGATGGGTGATGACTTTGAAGTGAAGAGGATTATGAATTCTTATTTGCTTGCCTTGGATAGAAAAGTCTGCGACAAGAAACAGGAGGAGATAGATGTTTATGTCAATAATACTTTGAATTGTATCAACAAAAACGACTTCTATGCCGCCAATCAGAACATTGAAAAGGCTATGCAGATAAAGGGTTCTTCACAATGCCGCTTGGATAAGACCAGAATACGAGCCTTGAAGCGGCAGATAGAAAAGCCATTGGAGTATGTGGATTTGCGGGAGAAGGTTATGGATGTGCTGGATGAGGAAAAGGATACGATGAAGTTTATCTTTGGTTATGCAGGTCTTGAGCAGTTTTATATAGATAACTATTTGGTGGAAATGAGGGTAAAACACGAGCCGCTGAGGTCAATACTCCATTCGTGGGGAGACGACAAATTGGTGATAAAGTCAATAGAATATCTGATGAAATACAGAAAATTTGAGGTATCTCTTTCACTTGTCGGGGCGTTGAAAGACTTTGGTTACAAGACTAAGCATACAAAAGACATACAACAAAAATTGGGTGAAATGATGGCGTTAGACAATTTGAAGAACGCTGAGAAAATAGAACAGTATCACCGAGTTAGCGACTTATATCAAGGGGATAGCTGGTTCAAATCTTTTAACAAATCGTACAACAAAAATTATGAGAAATGGAAAAAAGAAAATAAATTTTTCTCTGATTAGTTTGTCATTTGGAAAAAAAGACTTATATTTGCAGCCGTAAAAACCATAAAAATTTATCGCTTTATGAAAAAATTAATACTTTCAGTCTTAGGCTTAGCCCTTTCAATAGGAGCTACAGCACAAACTATTGTCTCCACGACACCTCAAAACAGGAAAGTCGTTTTGGAGGAATTCACCGGTGTAAATTGCCAATATTGTCCTGATGGACACAGACGGGCAAATGAATTTGCGGCAGCACACCCCGGAGATGTGTCTCTAATCAATATTCACACAGGTGGATATGCTGTAAGATACACTACACCATGGGGAAATGCGATTGGCAGTCAGACAGGCTTGACAGGCTATCCTGCTGCGACCATTAACCGACACGTATTTTCAGGTACAGCAACAGCAACAAGTGATAGAGGTCAGTGGCCTACTATGGGCAATACTATTTTAGCAATGCCTTCGTTTGTCAATATTGCAGCAACGGCAACAATAGATGCTGTTACTCGCGTGATGAATGTTCATGTTGAGGTTTATTACACAGGAGATGCTGAGACAGCAAGCAATTATCTTAATGTTGCCCTTATACAAGACAATATTATAGGACCACAGGTTGGGGCTGCACAATGGTATCCTGCTCAAATGACACCTGACGGACAATATCGTCATATGCACATGCTTCGTCATTTACTTACAGGTCAATGGGGAGAAGAACTTAACGTACCAACAGAAAATGCTATTCCGGCAACAAGCTTTTTTGAAAAAGATTATCAATACACCCTTCCTGCTTCAATTAGCGGCACAGAAAGCCAAGACAACCACATGGCGATACCTGTTGAGTTAGGAGACCTTCATTTGGTAGCTTTCGTTACAAAAGAACATCAAGAAATATATACAGGTGTAACTATTACCCCTACTTATATCAACCTTCCTACTGAAATAACTATAGTTGAGCAGGGAGCTGCGGCTGAGCCGGTATTAGGTTGTAATGACTTGGCTAAACCATCGTTTAGCATAAAGAACAACTGCGGAACAACTATCACTTCAATGACCATTAACTACACAGGAGCAGCAGCACCAAAACAATGGACAGGAAGTCTTGCTACTTTTGGCAATTTAACTATTGAATTAGACGAAGTGCCTGTTACTTTGGGTCAAAACACAACAATAAACATTACTATTGATGAGGTTAATGGAACAACTCCAAACACACCTTTCCTTCAAACCTCAGCAACAATCAACAAACCTGCTTTAACAGACGGAAATGGTACTCCTACACTATTACTTAAACGTGATAGATATGGCTCTGAAACCACTTGGAAACTTTATGATATAAATGGAAACGTTTTACAAAGTGGAGGACCTTATTCAGATGTAAGCACAGCACCTGCAAAGCCAGATACTATTGTTTTAACAAGTGTTACGGCTATTGGCTGTTATATCTTTGAAATAAAAGATTCTTACGGTGATGGAATAAATGCTGGCTATGGTGCAGGAAACTACAAAATAGTTGATAGTGATGGTAATATTTTAGTTACTTCCAATGGTCAATTTGGTGCTGGAGAATCTAAAGATTTCAAAATTTCAAACTATGTAGGTTTGGAAAGCGTCAATGGTTCAATCTATCAAACCTTGCTTTACCCTAATCCTGCTCAAAACAGCACAACATTAGAAGTATCTTTGGCTGCTGCTACTACAGCTCAGATAACAGTTGCCGATATGTTAGGCAGAGAAGTTATCAATCTTGGCGACAAAGCCTTGAAAGCTGGCAGCAACAACTTTGAACTTAATACTTCTTCCTTGAATAATGGAATGTATTTCGTAAGAATTATCACAAGTGAAGGCACTTCAACAAAGAAACTTGCTATCAAGAGATAGTCAGGATATAATGTAAATTTTGTTAAGGCTCGGAATTTAATTATTCTGAGCCTTTTTTTTGCTCTATTTCGTTCATTTTTCAACTCATTTTCACCAAACGCCACTTCATCCGAACGAAACGCCGTTTTAATTTCTTGAAGTGGCGTTTCGTGACACTGAAACGCCACTTTAATTTTGGCAAAAAGCAAAAAAAGGGGATAAAGTATTATTTTATCCCCATAGGGTTATATATTGCGTTATTACAATATCATATCATAAAATTCATATAAAAACATCAGGCTCGCAACTCTAAAAAGCAATAGTTGTTAATGGCATTTTGTTGCATTAAATCTATAATTTATGATGATGTTTTTTGATATTGTTTTGTCATAGTCGTATTTGAATTTGGTTTTGCGAAAGTACAAAAATTTCTTTTATGAAAAGCGTGAAACAGTACATTTATGTAAAATATTGAAACTATATTATGCCTTTGCAATAGAGCTAATAATGATTGTAATACTTTGAATAACAGCATTATTATGTAGATATACGGACGGCGTATAAGAGGAAAATTTATCCTTATGGCTCTTAATTGAAATAAAAATTGTATTTTTGTCGCTTGAAACGAAATTGTTGAAAAGTCAATTGCTTTTTCAATAATTTAAAATACCTTAATTAAAAATGAAAGCGAAACATTTATTTTTAGTAATGGCATTTGCCATAGTTTTTACAGGCTTTAATGCAAATGGACAAACGAAAAGAGTGTATTATTACATCACATTTCACATGGCTAATTACCCTTATAATAATGGCGAATATAAAGCGGTAGAAAAAGAATATACATTGGTGGGTTATTGCCGTGTATCGCACATTGACATTGAAGACCAAGGTGGTTCTTATGATAATAGTCGCTATGTGGATATGTTAGTGAGGGCAGATTTTAGAGACAACTTTAGTTCTCGTATAAAACAGGAAACAGATGCGATACCAGACCCTCCTTATACTTTTATTTTTCAATTTGATACAAGAGATGAATGTAATGCGGCATTGAATAAGGATGTAGGAGATATGCTCAAGAGAGATAATTGGAATGTGTTGGCTATTTCTAATTATGAATACCAATATCAGGGAGGAGAACTGAAATATATATGGAGTAGAGGTTACCCATGGACAGAGCAAAAGTCGTCTTCATCAACGACAAAAAAGACCACAGAAAAAGAAGACAATAATCAATGGAAGTATCAAGAATGCAACAAAATTAGGAACAAATTACAAAATGGAGATGATGTGTCCAATAGTGATTACAATTTTTATTGCTCTAACTGTGTGCCATTGGGCTATCCTAAAATTGACTTGAAGACAGCCGAATTTACGAAAAACAGCAAGCAGTTAGCCTCTGCTGTTGCAGATGTTGCTTCTGTCTCTACTGAATCTCATTATGAAAGAGGGAAAACTGCGGCTTTCATACTTGGCTGGTCTCCTTCTACAAATGCTTTGTTTGGATTAAATATCGGTATGATAAAAAACAAAGGTCTTGGCTGGTATGCCGCAACAAGAGTTACACGATTTGGTTTCCTTGACCCCGAATATGAACCTGATTGGCAGTACAATAGATTCTATGAAACAAAAGAATTTAATTTTGATTTAACAGGAGGCATCACTTACAAAATAGTTTTCCCGCTTGCTGTTTATGCAGGAGTTGGCTTTTCTTATGCTTTTAATTACAGTATTTATCAAAGTGAATATTCTCATGCATTAGATTATACTTTGGATAGTTATACTGATTTTGATGCATGGAAAGAACCTAACAAGGTCAACCCTGACGAAAACTTTCCTAATCCAAGCACCGAAGGGAAAATAAACCCATTGCTTGATTGCGGGTTAATTTTATATTTTTCGGGCTTTTATGTTGCTGGTGGCATAAGAACCAATTTTTATTCCAATACTTACTTTACATTTGGAGTGGGTATGGCAATTCCAAATCCTTAAAATAGGTTCAAGATACTTTAAGGTGTCTTTTTACCTTGTTTAATGGCGGCAAGAATTAGGCTTATTGACCCTATATTTTTGTATTTCAAAAAAATATTGTACCTTTGCAGGCTCAAAAATGGACTTTTTGTCGCTTACTCGGCAACAACAAAAGTTCAGATAATTGTTTATGTTAAACCCGATTGAGTAAGCAATCACAATATTTTTATAATGAAAAACTTAAAAGACATTCGCCCTTTGGAAGATTTTGATTGGTCTTCGTTGGGCAAAAACGCTGTGAATTATTCGCAGGACGAACAGAGTAAAATGTCAGACGCTTACGACAAATCCTTTAATGTTTTGAATGATTCCGAAGTAATAGAAGGAGTTGTTGTGGCAAAAAACAATCGCGAAGTTGTGGTTAATATCGGCTTCAAGTCAGACGGTATCATTCCTATTGCTGAGTTTCGCTACAATCCGGATTTGAAGGTTGGCGACAAAGTAGAGGTTTATGTGGAAAATCAAGAGGACTCTAATGGTCAGCTAATTTTATCTCACAAAACTGCACGCTTCCTTAAATCTTGGGAAAGAGCCCTTACAAGTTTTGAAAAAGGTGAAATCATCAATGGATACGTTAAAAGCCGTACCAAAGGTGGTCTTATCATTGATGTTTATGGCATTGAGGCGTTCTTACCCGGCAGTCAGATTGACGTAAAACCTATCCGTGATTATGACGTTTATGTTGATAAGATTATGGAATTTAAGATAGTGAAAGTTAATCACGAGTTTAAGAACATAGTTGTATCACATAAGGCTTTAATAGAAGATGAGATAGAAGCACAAAAGGTTGAAATAATGGCAGGGCTTGAAAAAGGTCAGGTCTTGGAAGGAGTTGTGAAGAACATTACTTCTTATGGTGCTTTTGTTGATTTGGGTGGTATTGATGGATTGGTACATATTACTGATATTTCTTGGGGAAGAATCAATCACCCTGAAGAAATAATTAGTTTAGACGAAAAACTAAAGGTTGTAATCCTTGATTTTGATGAAAGCAAGAAACGTATAGCCTTAGGATTAAAACAACTGACTCCTCACCCTTGGGAATCACTTGACGCAAACCTTCAACCGGGAGATAAGGTGAAAGGAAAAGTTGTAGTGGTTACCGATTATGGTGCATTCATTGAAATAATACCTGGCGTAGAAGGTCTTATTCACGTAACGGAAATGTCATGGAGTCAGCACCTACGAACAGCTCACGATTTCTTAAAAGTAGGAGACGAAGTGGAAGCAGCTATCCTGACGCTTGACCGTGAGGAGCGCAAGATGAGTTTGGGCATCAAACAACTTATGCCTGACCCTTGGATTAACATCGCAGAGAAATATCCTGTGGGAAGCAAGCATGAGGCTGTTGTTCGTAACTTTACTACCTTTGGTATCTTCGTTGAGTTGGATGAAGGCATTGACGGCTTAATTCATATCTCTGATTTGTCTTGGTCAAAGAAGATAAAACACCCTGCCGAATTTACAAAGGTTGGCGAGAAAATGCAAGTTGTGGTTCTGGAAGTAAATCCTGACACACACAAACTAAGTCTTGGACACAAGCAATTGGAAGATAATCCTTGGGATGTCTTCGAAAGCATCTTTACTGTCGGCTCTGTGCATAAGGGAACGGTCGTTTCTATGCAGGAAAAAGGCGGTGCGATCATTGCTTTGCCGTATGGCGTTGAAGGACTTTGCCCTAAATCTCAGCTTCAAAAGGAAGACAAGAGCAAGGCAAAGATTGAAGACCAGTTAGACTTCGTTGTAAGAGAATTTTCCAAAGACAACAAGAAGATAATCCTTTCTCACACCAGAACATGGAAGCAGGAAGAGCCAACAGCCGAAAGAAACATCACCGGCGCTGCTGCAATGAAGAAGAACAATGACGCTGTTGAGAGAACAACTCTTGGAGACCTTGACGCCTTTGCTTCATTGAAGGAAGAGATGATGAAGGCTGAGGAAAATGTTACTGAGAAAAAGCCTGCTAAAAGGGTTAAGAAAGAGGTTGAACCAAAGGTAGAAGAAGCTGAACCAAAGGTTGAGGAAACTGAAGCCAAAGTTGAAGCCGCTGAACCTGAAGTTGAGGTTATTGAATCTGTAGCAGAGCCTGTTGAAGCAGTGGTTGAAGAGCCTGCAAAGGAAGAACCAACCCAACAACCCGAAGAACCAACTGAACAATCCGACATTAAGGAATAGGAAAATAAGACTTTAGTTTCATAAAGTTTTAATTTATTGATGTTAATAGTAAGGGTGGTCGTAACAGACTGCCCTTTTTCTTTTGTGGTATTTTCACTCGTCAGACTGCTTCATTCATTCATCTGTCCAAATGAATGAAGCATTACCGCCGTTCATTTATTTATTTTGCCATAACAACATAATAATCAATCCATTGTTTCATTTGTTGCCACAAGTGAAAAACACACGAAATTAATTGACGTCAAAGAAAAAATTAATTGACGTCAAAGAAATTTTTTTTTGGCGTGAAAGAATTTTTTTTTTGACGTGAAAGAATTTTTTCTTTGGCGTCAATTAATTTTTTCTTTGACGTGAAAGAATTTTTTCTTTGACGTCATTCATTTTGACCAATTATTGAAAGGGTAAAATGAACGAAAAAGCCGTTAAAATAAATCGTTCTGATTCTGTCGCTTATACGCCTTTCCCAAATGCTGATAGGCTAACATAGTGGCTTCTCTCCCACGTGGCGTCCGCATAAGAAAGCCTTCCTGTATGAGAAATGGCTCATATACCTCCTCAATCGTGCCAGTGTCTTCGCCAACTGCCGTAGATATTGTGGTGATTCCAACAGGTCCTCCCTTGAATTTGTCAATTATGGTGGCAAGTATGCGGTTGTCCATTTCATCCAAGCCATTCTTATCTACATTCAAGGCTTCCAAGGCAATACGTGCTATTTTCAGCGTGATAACTCCATCACCCTTTATCTGGGCAAAGTCTCTTACACGTCTCAACAAAAGATTGGCTATGCGGGGAGTGCCTCTTGACCTGCGGGATATTTCAATGGCTGCTTCATCGTCAATAGGTGTGTCAAGGATTGAGGCGGAGCGTTTGATGATTGAGTTAAGGGTTTTGTGGTCGTAGTATTGTAGCCTGCAGGTTATTCCGAAGCGGGAACGCAATGGGGCAGTCAGCAAGCCAGAACGTGTAGTTGCGCCGATAAGTGTAAAAGGGTTTAAGGTGATTTGCACACTGCGGGCGTTGGGACCTGACTCTATCAGTATATCTATTTTATAATCTTCCATAGCTGAGTAAAGGTATTCCTCAACTACGGGAGACAGTCGGTGGATTTCGTCAATGAAGAGGACGTCATTTTGTTCCAGATTGGTCAATATGCCAGCCAATTCGCCGGGTTTGTCGAGTACGGGACCGGATGTGAGTTTGAGATTGACGCCTAATTCGTTTTTTATGATGTGTGAAAGAGTTGTCTTGCCCAAGCCGGGAGGTCCGTGAAGCAATACGTGGTCTAAACTTTCGTTACGTTCTTTTGCCGCAGCGACAAAGATTTTTAGATTGTCTATAATTTGATTTTGTCCTGCGAAACTATCAAAATAGAGCGGTCGAAGAGCTTTTTCGTATTCTTTTTCACTTGCATTAAGCCTTGATGTGTCTGGGTTTAGATTGTCATTCATAAAAAAAATCTTGTCAAATGGTTATTTAATTAAAATAAAATATCTAAATTTGCTGCCGTAAAACAGATTGAAAATGCAAAAGTAATAACTTTTTACCAAAGAACGACTTTTGTGTTGAAATCATTAAAAAAAATATGGTTATGTTATCAGAAATTATTGTAGGAATTGACTTTTCTTCCACTTCGGAAAAAGCATTACATCTGGCTGTTGATGTCGCCAACCGTACTGGGGCGAATATTCTTATGGTATGGGTGGAAGTAGCTGGTGAGACAACGGAAGAAGTAACAGCAAGATTTGATAATTTGGTTGCCGCTTGTGCTCCTTTGTTGCACGGCAAACAGATTTCTTATCTTACTGTTCAAGGTAAAGTATCTACGGCTTTGAGTGAAGTCGTATCAAAAAGAAACGCCAGCCTGTTGGTTATAGGAACGCATGGCAAGAGTGGTTTTGATGAAACATTTGCAGGAGCTAACGCATACAAAACTATTGCTGGCTGCTCTGTTCCTGTTTTGGCAGTGAGAGAAAACTTTGAATTCGACAAAGCATTGGAAAAAATCATTCTCCCTATTGACAGCACTGCCGATACACGTCAGAAAGTTCCTTGGACAATAGAATTTGCCAAAATGTTTCCAAAGGCAGAGATATTTGTTTTGGGATTGTTTTCTTTTAAGTCAAAGGATTTAAAGAAAATTGTAAAGGGCTATGTGGAAAGCGTGGAGAAGCTTTTGAAAGAGAAAAATATGCGATGCAATGTTGATTATCGTGATAGCGAAAACTCAACCATTACTACTCTTGACTACGCTAAGGAAATAGACGCCGATATGATTGTCATTATGAAAGAACAGGAAAAAACATTTACCAATATGCTTTTTCTTGGTCCTTACGCTTTGCAGATGATAAACCTGTCGCATTTTCCTGTTTTGGTAGTTCCTTCAAAGCAAATAAATAGCGGAAGCAGGTAGTAATAATAAATAAAAACTCAAAGCAATGAAAGCAAAGATTGTTATGCTCTTTTTGTTGTGTTGTTGCGTATGCTTTACTGCTCGGTCGCAGGTTGAGATTGTTGCAGACGGACGACTTCAAACCATCTTGGAGCAACATACGGCATACAACTCGGCTTCAAAAACAATACGTGGATTTCGTATCAAAGTTGCTACCTTTACAGGGCAGGGAGCTAAAAACAATGCTTACTCAGTTCAGAACAAATTGCAGCTATTGTACCCTTTGGAGCGAACTTATGTAACCTTTGACGAGCCTCATTTTATAGTTCGTTATGGAGATTTTCTTTCCCGTATGGAGGCTCATAAGTATTTTCAGGATATTAAAGCCCTTTATCCGACTGCGATAATAATACCGGATTTGATAAATCTTCCACCACTGAGTGAAGAAGATTTGAAACAACCCGAATATTTTGAGCCCGATGAAGAAGGAAATGAAGTAAAATAGATTAATTGCAAAACTGCAGAAAGGAAAATTCAATCAATTATAACGTTTCTCAAATTGATGAAAGGAAAAATGAGAGATTTTTAATGTTCCTCAAATTAGGAAAAAGAAAAACGAGTGATTTTTAATGTTTCTCAAATTGGGGAAAGGAAAATTCAACAGATTCTAATGTTTCCAATTTTTCAAATTAAGAAATAACAAAATAAATAATTAAAGCTAATTATAGATAAAAATAACAAAAAAAAGATATGGAAAAATTAAACGCATACATTCAAAACAACAAGGAAAGATTCTTAGAAGAGCTGTTTAGCCTCCTTCGCATACCATCAATATCTTCCGACTCCGAACATAAGAATGATATGGTTCGCTGTGCCAATCGGTGGAAGGAATTACTTTTGGAAGCCGGAGTTGATAAGTGCGAAATAATGCCTACAGAAGGTAATGACGTGGTTTATGCTCAGAAGATAATTGACCCGTCTCTGCCTACTGTTTTGGTTTATGGTCATTATGACGTTATGCCGACCGACCCAAACGAATTATGGCACACTTCACCTTTTGAACCGGTGATTAAAGACGGGAAGATTTGGGGTCGCGGAGCTGATGATGACAAAGGACAGAGCTTTATGCATGCTAAGGCTTTTGAATTTATGGTCAGGGAAAATTGTTTGCCTTGTAATGTGAAATTTATGTTGGAAGGGGAGGAAGAAATAGGTTCGGAGAGTCTCTATGGTTTCTGTGAGAAAAATAAGCAGTTGTTGAAAGCTGACATAATTCTTGTTTCAGATACTTCAATGATTGGGGAGAATATCCCTTCCATAACAACAGGTCTTCGTGGCTTGGGATATGTAGAAGTTAAGGTAACAGGTGCAAACAGAGATTTGCATTCTGGACTTTATGGCGGAGCAGTTGCCAACCCTGTAAATGTCCTTTGCGATATGATTTCTAAACTGACTGATGAGGATAATCATATAACGGTGCCTGATTTTTACAATGAAGTTTTGGCGGTATCTTCGCAAGAGAGAGAGTTAATGTTACAGGCTCCTTTTTCATTAGAAGATTATAAGACAGAACTTGACATAGACGATATTCACGGCGAAAAAGGTTATTCTACCATTGAGAGAGTTGGCATACGTCCGTCTCTTGATGTTTGTGGTATCTGGGGAGGCTATCAGGGAGAAGGAGCTAAAACCGTTATTCCTTCCGAAGCCTTTGCTAAAATATCATTCCGTTTAGTGCCAAATCAAGATTTTAATGTTATAACCGAACGTTTTTCTAATTACTTTATCAGCCTTGCTCCTGCTGGCGTGAAAGTAGAAGTGAAGCCTTTGCATGGAGGCTATGCTTACGTCTGTCCTATTGATATGGCAGCGTATAAAGCAGCAGAAAAGGCATACACTTCAACTTACGGCAAGCGTCCAGTGCCTACTAAAAGCGGAGGCTCTATTCCAATCATTGCAGGGTTTGAAAGAATATTGGGAATTAAATCTGTCTTAATGGGCTTTGGCTTATCAACAGACGCCATTCATTCACCTAACGAAAACTACCCTTTGACGCAATTCTTCAATGGCATCAGGACAATACCTTTGTTTTATCAAGAATTTTCACAAACAATTAAAAACAATAACTAAAATGAAAAAGATTTTTGTATTTCTGTTTGCTTCTTTGTTAGCCATTGTAGGCACATTGCAAGCACAAGTAAGAGTACCTGATTGCGACAATCAGGAAAACAACATCATCAAGTTCAGCTTTCTTCCGCCATTGTTAGGCTCAACATCTTTCTCTTATGAAAGAGCCTTGAACCCAAAACTTGGCTGGGAAGTTGAAGCAGGTATCATAGGCTTGTCTTTTGGCAAAGGCTTTGAGGATAAACGTTCGATGGGCGGTTCGTTGTCAATAGGAATGAAGTTTCATACTGCCAACAAATCGTCAGGTCATATCTTGGCTGGGACGTATCTTAAACCTGAGTTAGCAATATCTTTATTCAAACGATACTATTATGACTATGTGCCTTACTACTATAATTATTGGGGAGGGTATGACTATCATGACGTAGAACGAAAAGAGTTTGTAACGGCTGTTGCCCTTATGCTGACCTTCGGCAAACAGGTAATTTACAAAAGTAACCTGACTCTTGACTGGTTTGCGTCTTTGGGTTATAGTTATAGAAGTGATGGTGACGGCGGTTTTAATTACAACTTCATAGGCGGAGGCGAGGAATTTCCTATTGCTTTTTCTGCTGGCTTAAAGATAGGTTACGCTTTCGGCAACAAAAAATCGCAGGTGATAAACAGATAATCTGTTGTTGCCTTATGCCCATAAATTTATAAAAAAGTTACACTAAGAACGCTCGCTTTTAGTGTAACTTTTTTGTTAAATCTGAATTATAAAATTAAATATATCCATATCATGAGAATAACAAAAGTAAAGATTGAGAACGAGACGGTACTAATCAACAGAACAAAAGAGGAAGGTTCGTTAGTATTAGGAGAGAACAAAGAGAATAAAACTTCTGATATTTTGCCAAAAAAGAAGGAAGATAGTTTTTATCTTAGTATCCGAAATCAAACAATATCTACAAAGAACAAAAATAAAGAGATTAAAGACCTTATTGACAAAGTTATAAAGGGCGAAAAAACGATGTTTCCAAACAACAATAAAGATTATAAACTTGCTCCAAAATTTGATAACAAAGACTTTGCATACTTTGACAAAGAAAAAAAAGAAACAATAACCTTTAATCTTCAAAACGCTCTAACGAACAAAGATATTAACGAGCTTAACAAATACAAGCAATGGGTTGATTGGTACATAAAGACTAAAAGCAATTTTCTTATTAAATCCATTAGGAACAATAAACTTGATGCTTCGAGTAAAAGAAAAATTGAATTGGGGAAGTTTTGTGAAGAAATAAAGGAAAGTGGAAAACTTGATTTAGGCAAATTAGAGGTAGCTTTTGATGTAACAAAACTTGCCTCAGCCTTAAACAAGCAATATAATGAATACGTCAATGCCGTCAGGACTATTGAAGAAAAGGAGAAAGAAAAGAAAATAGCAAAACTTCGCAGTGAATTTCCATTAAAAATAAAGGAAGCATTCAAGCAACATAGGCATAATGTTTTTGAAAATATTGATAAAACTTATGCTGATAGGGATAAATTAAACACCTACAAACTTGAAGTTGTTAAATACTTAGAGCATTACTTCCCTGTCAAAAGAAAGACGACAAGAAATAGAAACATTAAAGATTTCAACGAGTATTGCGAACATTATCTTGATATAACAACTATTAAAGATACCGTTAAACGTCAATTAGAGAATGCCACAAGGCTGTTTATGCTTAACGAAGGAAGAGTAACGCATAAGGGCATAGAGAACAACTTAAATTCACAAACCCTGTCAGAATACAAACGCAAGGAAGGCTTTGTCTTAAACTTAATCAATGCCTGTGCTTTTGCTGCCAATAACATAAGGAATATAGTAGATAGAGAACAGGAAAAGGATATTTTGGTAAAAGAATATTTTATTAAAAGCCTTGCAAAGGACGACCCATACCCATTTGACGATAGTCTTTTCACAATGTTTTATGGCAGGACTGGCAAAAAGACTTTGTCTTTGTGGGCTATGCGTGGGGCAGTGCAACAGATAAGGAACAAAGCCTTTCACCATAAAGAGAATGCAATAGACAAGATTTTCAATATTCAGACTTTTGAATACGAAAATGGAAATGAAAAATCCAACCCCTGCTTTTGTACAACAATATTTAAGGATTGCTTTGAAGAAGACATAAACAACATTAACTCTATCATTGCGGAACAACTTATGAGTGGTGGAGTGTTGAGCTATTACGATACGGAAGTTTTAGAATCAATGCTTCCACAAGTAAGTTTTAGCCTTTGTCGTTCTTCAATGCCCTTTACTCCAAGTTTCAAAAAAGTATTCAGACAAGGCTGCGACTTAATGGGAAAGCATTTGGGCGTTAAAAACTATAATGAATATAAAGGAAGCACAGCAGAGGAGCAACGACAATATCAGGCACGCTATTTCTTTACAAAACTCCTATATAATAATGTCTTTCTTGCAGAATTTACTGATGAAAAGAATAAGGATAAGTTTAAAGACGTAGTTGAGAAAGTTATTGAAGACAATAAAAGGAATAAAAAGAAAAAGGGCAATGAAGATGTATTTGCTTTCAAAGAAGTTAGACCGATGAAAGACAATGAAAGCATTACAGGTTACTTAGCTTATGTACAAGGTGAATTTGTGAGACTGGAAACATTAGATAAGGAGAGAAACAACTTTGAGAAGTTCTTAATCTATATCTTTGTAAAGGGCTTTGACAATTTCCTAAATAAATACGAAGGCGTCTTGAACAAACCTCTTGGCACGCCTATTTCAATGAAAAAAGATGACAGGGCTGACCTCGATACTATTAAAGAAGCAATACAATACAGCAAACTGTCTATCAACCCTCTTCAACCTTCTCACATTGCCTTCTATACCTTCTGCAAGCTTTTAGACGCAAATCATCTGAGCAACCTCCGCAATGAAATGATAAAGTTTAGGCAAAGTGGTATAAACATTGAGCCTTTTGACGACTATAAACATCTTCTTGAAACAATAGAACTCTGCCTGTTGAAAGCCGATGCTATCAATAAAACAGACAATAAAGACGAAGGGCGTATAAAAGACTTCATTGATGGCAAAATAGAAGACTATGGAGAGCTGTATCAGCAACAAAACAGCGACACACTAATTACTCATTCCACCATTGAGCTTGTCAATAAATATGGAACAAAGCAACGTTTATTAGATGTCCTTAAACAGAAAAACGAGGCTAAGCCTACAAAAAATGAGTATGGACAATGGAAACAGCAAAAGACAGAAATAGAAGGTAAAGTCAAACGCCGTGATGAAATACACCTTGAATGGGTAAAGAAAAAAGGTAAATTTAGCAACACAGCAAAGTACCAAGAGTTAGCAACGGCAATAGACAACTACAACTGGCTTGACAACAAACTTCATCTTGTTCATATCCGCAAACTACATAGCCTTTTGATAGATATTCTTGGTCGTTATGTTGGCTTTGTTAATTTGTTTGATAGAGACTTTCAGTATTTTGATGCGAAGTTTGAATGCAAGTTACCTTTTGAAGAAGGCTTGCCAAAGGTAACTAATGATAAAAATAAAGAAAAAAAAGGGAAAAACGCAAAAGATGATGTATATTACCGCCCTAAGCTCTTTACATCGGGCTTTCTTTGTAAAACATCTGATTGGCGAAATACCAGAAACTACATAGCTCATCTAAACTACCTGACCAACAAAGACAATCCAACGTATTCCCTGCTTGAGTTGATAAACCGATTGAGGACAATGTTTGAATATGACCGCAAACTGAAAAACGCCATTACAACATCTATTATCAAACTCTTTGAGAAGTACGGAATGAAATTAACGTTTGAAATAGACAACAGTACGCATAAATTTATCAAAGTTGAGGTTGTGCCAGATAAGATACTACATTTGGGCGGCAAGGTGAAGACTGACAAGGTTAATACAGAGTTTTGCGATATGTGTAAAGAGTTATTAACGATGAAGTAGCCTGTTTTACAATCCTAAACCTTCATTTCACTTTCCTTAAACGCCGTTTCAATTTACTGAAGCGGCGTTTTATTTTGCTCAATCGGCGTTTAAGATTGCGGAAGTGGCGTTTTAAATTTATTTGATGTACGTCTAATTTTCATTTGATGTACATCTTATTTATTTTTGATGTACATCTTATTTTCATTTGATGTACGTCTTATTTATTTTAGATGTACATCTAACCAATCTCAAATGCCGTTTCAATAAACTTAAACGCCATTTTAACAACTTAAAACAGGGCTTTGGTGAGTTTGTAGCCTAATCTTATGAAACTAAATGCTTATTTTTGCAGCCAAAATGCAAGAGATAAGAAAAAAATGTGTAATTTTGCAACCGAATTTATGAAGCAACATTATAGCTTATAGCGAGTTTCGCTTAGCTATATAGGAGACAATCCCAAAATGAAAGGGAACTACAACTGCGGACTGCAGATAGTTTAAGATGCCCTGATAGGAGACAATCCCAAAATGAAAGGGAACTACAACATGCTGGCAAGTTTTCCAAATCCATTCCGCATAGGAGACAATCCCAAAATGAAAGGGAACTACAACTAATTTATTATTGGGGCTAACGCCCCTGAAATAGGAGACAATCCCAAAATGAAAGGGAACTACAACCGCTGGCTTAGCATAGTGTAACTTCGCCACATAGGAGACAATCCCAAAATGAAAGGGAACTACAACAACTGCTTTTATCGAAACCAACAAGTAGACATAGGAGACAATCCCAAAATGAAAGGGAACTACAACAAGGCTCATAAAATAGACTATATTGTTATATAGGAGACAATCCCAAAATGAAAGGGAACTACAACCATTATACAGATGCACATTCGTTTATAAGTATAGGAGACAATCCCAAAATGAAAGGGAACTACAACAGATTCTCAAATTCGCTTCAATAACCTGTCATAGGAGACAATCCCAAAATGAAAGGGAACTACAACAGTAAAAGAAGATAACCAAGAACTTGTCTTATAGGAGACAATCCCAAAATGAAAGGGAACTACAACACCGGTGAAGGTATTGCATTCATATCCGCTATAGGAGACAATCCCAAAATGAAAGGGAACTACAACTGGAAAACCAGCGGCTAAATTATTTTTATCATAGGAGACAATCCCAAAATGAAAGGGAACTACAACCATATAGCAGCCGCTTTGTATGCTGCCACCATAGGAGACAATCCCAAAATGAAAGGGAACTACAACATGGTAGAATACTTTAAGCAAATATCTAAAATAGGAGACAATCCCAAAATGAAAGGGAACTACAACAACGAGAATAGCACTAATAAGACTCAAATAATAGGAGACAATCCCAAAATGAAAGGGAACTACAACATATCTCCGCAGAGGAAGGTATAAGCCTTTATAGGAGACAATCCCAAAATGAAAGGGAACTACAACGCTTAGCCGTACGTCCCTCAGGTACTCTGCATAGGAGACAATCCCAAAATGAAAGGGAACTACAACTAGGGGTAACGCTGGGACAGCTGGCACTGAATAGGAGACAATCCCAAAATGAAAGGGAACTACAACAGAGTCTTTGACTAATAATATTGATTCCTCATAGGAGACAATCCCAAAATGAAAGGGAACTACAACTCACTCAACATTGGCATGTGTTCAATGACTATAGGAGACAATCCCAAAATGAAAGGGAACTACAACCTCTATTCATTACAAGAGGTGCAACGAGTTATAGGAGACAATCCCAAAATGAAAGGGAACTACAACAACAAGTCGCAGCTCCACGCATCACAATCTATAGGAGACAATCCCAAAATGAAAGGGAACTACAACTATCTTTGCAAACTGAAAATTTTAATAAAAATAGGAGACAATCCCAAAATGAAAGGGAACTACAACAGAGGATTGTCCATCTGCTCTTTGGTCATTATAGGAGACAATCCCAAAATGAAAGGGAACTACAACGCCATTTGTTCCATTATAACCGCTACTTGCATAGGAGACAATCCCAAAATGAAAGGGAACTACAACTCCTATATTATTTATTATTTTCATTTACTTATAGGAGACAATCCCAAAATGAAAGGGAACGTCTCCTTTTTTGGTTTTAATGAAATGATAAAGCTGGATTGTGGGGGTGAAATAGCAGGTAAGTCTGCCTCAATGTAAAATTGCAAAAAATGGAAAAGAAGGGTAAGAAAAATGATATTTAAGATTTTTTCGTACTTTTGCAGCGTGAAAATCATTAAATTCAAAGAAAAATGACGTATCGCAAGATTTTAGCACTAGCTTTGATGGTATCAGCAATATGCAGTGCGGATTTGTCAGCTCAGAAGCCGATGTCCGCAAATGTGGATACAAGGTCAGCGTCTCGGAAACTTGCCGATAGTTTATATGAGGTGCATACTTTGAGAAAGATACGAAAGGCTGACACGGCTCATATAGTGGTTGCGGACGCTATTCCACCAACATATATCTCCGAAAAAGAAGCCTATCCTTCTGCAACATTATATCAGAACACTTGGTTTTGCGATAAGGTCAAAATTCCAAACTTCCAATTTCAGCAAATCCCCGACCAAATCACCATTCGCTTGACAGGCAAAGACAAAAAAAGTAATTTCCATTTCCCATGTAACAAAGGCGTCAAATCTTCCAACTATGGCTGGCGTTGGGGTAAGGCTCATGCTGGCATAGACATTGCTTTGAATGTCGGAGAGCCTGTTTATGCTGCCTTTGACGGCGTTGTGCGTGTGGCAAAGGTCAATGGAGGTTACGGAAAGATGATTCTCATTCGTCATTACAACAATTTGGAGACGCTTTATGGGCATTTGTCGGAGATAAAAGTAAAGAGTGGGCAGGTTATAAAGGCGGGTGATGTGATTGGATTGTCAGGTAACACCGGGCATTCGACTGGTCCGCATCTGCATTTTGAATGTCGGCTGCTTTATGCCTGCTTTGACCCTGAATGGATCTTTGATGTAGAGAAGCGATGTATTAAATCGGATATTTTACACATAGATAAGTCATATTTTGGTGTTCAATCTGCCGAGCAAATAAGCAAACAGAGCAATAGCAAAAGCCCTCTGACAAAGGTCAATCGCACTTTTGACGATAAGCCTTATATGAGTATTCAAACCATAATAGAAAATAAAAATAATAAAACAAAGAAATAGAAAATGGCAACAGCATTAACCAACTTGTCGTCTTACAATCAGGACGATGTTCCTTCGGGTGAGAAAAGTATTATAGGAATCGTAGTCTCGGAATGGAACAAAGACATAACCTCATCGTTGCTTGACGGAGCAGTAAAGACTCTTTTGGCAAATCAGGTTGAGGAGAAGGATATTTACATTCAGTATGTACCCGGCAGTTTTGAACTTCCTTTTGGGGCGGCAGCTCTTATTGACAAGAAGAAGTTTGATGCTGTTATCTGCTTGGGCTGCGTTATTCAGGGTGAAACGAGACATTTTGACTTTATCTGTGAGGCTGTGGCTAATGGAATAATGCAGGTGAGCCTTAAAACTACTATCCCTGTTATTTTTGGAGTGCTGACGACCAACAATCTTGAGCAGGCAAAGGAGCGTTCAGGAGGTAAGTATGGCAATAAAGGAGTTGAGGCGGCTATTACGGCGTTAAAGATGACAGATTTGTAGCCTCAACACTAAACAGCAGCTTATGCCTCAAATACCCTCTATTAACTTATTTGAGTTTGGTGATTTGTATTTTTTACTTGGGGTTATAATACCAAGTATTTTATGTCCAATAATAGCATATCATAAGGGGCAAAGCAGAGCAAGAGTCTTTTTTTGGTGGTTTTTAGGGGCTATTTGGAGTTGGGTAGCAGTTGTAATGATTCTTCTGATAAAAAAACAAAATAGTTCTAATACAGAAGAATGTAATGATAAAGATGATAACACTGAAACAAAGAAGAAAAATTTCTATAAGGAGGCTATTTACATTATAATCATTGTGGCTACATTGGTGTTAATAATTATAAATTGATAAATCTGTATTTGATATGAAGGGAAAGGATTTAAGAATAGTCTTTTTTGGTACGCCAGAGTTTGCCGTTAATCAATTAGACGCTTTGGTTAGCAATGGGTATAATGTAGTGGCTGCTGTAACAATGCCAGACAAGCAAGCGGGTAGGGGATTGAAGGTTATATATTCGGCAGTTAAAGAATATGCCTTGCAACATAATATTCCTTTGTTACAACCTGCCAACTTGAAAGATGAGACCTTTCTTACGGAACTTGCAGCTTTTAGAGCGGACTTGCAGGTCGTTGTAGCCTTTCGTATGTTGCCAAAGGTGGTTTATGCTATGCCTCCTCTTGGTACTTTCAATCTTCATGCTTCTCTTCTGCCTCAATATCGCGGTGCTGCACCTATAAATTGGGCTATTATCAATGGTGAAACGCAGACAGGGCTTACGACTTTTCTACTCAACAGCAAGATGGATGAAGGCGAAATTATACTGCAACACACCATAGATATATGCAAGGAGGATAATTTTGGCACACTTCACGACCGTATGAGTGATGAAGGGCGTCTCTTAACAACAAAAACCGCAGATATAATTGCTGATGGAAACTATCAAACCTTGCTTCAAGACAAGTCCAACACCCTTCCAACTTCTGCTCCCAAAATCTTTAAAGAAACAACTATCATAAATTGGAATCAGGAGGGTGAAAAAATCGTAAATTTCATCAGAGGGCTATCTCCTTACCCTTGTGCCGTTTCGTCATTTTTGGATAAAAAAGAGCAAAAAGAACACACTTTGAAGGTTTTTGAAGCTACTTTTGAAAAGAAAAATACAAAAAAAAGTGCAGGAATATTTACTATAGAACAAAATGCAAAAATCAAGGTCTCGTGTCTTGATGGCGAGGTACAAATACTTGATTTGCAGCTGTCTGGAAAGAAGAGGATGAAAGCAGGAGACTTTTTACGTGGTTGGAAATCAGTAGAAAATTTAACAGCTGTTGAAAAATAGTTGCATTTTTTTTCCGTATAAAGTTTGTAATTAAAAAAAAATATTTATATTTGCAGCATTAAATAACATAAAATATATCAGCTATGACAAAGAAAGAATTTATTGATGAAATGGCTAAGAAAGCCAAAGTAACCAAAGTAGATGCAACAAAAGCTTATGATGCATTCTTGGGAACAGTTTCTGAGTTCTTGGTAAAAGGTGAAAGAGTTACTTTATTAGGATTTGGAACATTTTCTATTCAAAAGAGAGCAGCTCGTACAGCTCGCAACCCTCAAAGTGGTGCAATGATTAAAGTACCAGCTAAGAAGGTGGTTAAATTCAAAGCAGGTGCTGACTTGAGTACAAAAGTTGCAAAGAAAAAATAAGTAAATTTTTACTTAAATTTTTTACGTAGCATAGATTTTTCATAGGTCTGTGCTATTTTTTTGTGTCATTACTGCCTTAACAAATAATAAAAGGAACGCCCGATAACAATACTCAAAAAAAACAGGCGTAATGGTTTATATAAATCTAATGCAATCAAGGTAAAAACACTTGATTACGCCGTTTGGTGAAGATGAAGCTATGTTTGATTATTATGAGTTGATATTTTCACACAACAAGAGAAAATTACATCTCTTCAAAATGTAGTAATAAATTCTCCTTATAACGAGCTATGTCGTCAAGCACCCCTTTTTTAACAATAGGATTCTTGCTTGAAGACGGGTAAATGATATTAGTACTTAACAAATTGACCCCTCTTATCTTACTTATGAGTGTAATCGCAAAGCCTTCCTGTTGCAAGTTGGCTTGAGTGTCCCCTGTCGTATCCTCTAATGCAGAAAGAAATTGCTGACTTATTATATTATGGTCGCGACCGATGACAATAAACAAATAATCCGTGCTTTCAGAATTGCCAATCAGTTTTTTGTCACCATTCATTGCCCTGTTGTCAATGAGCAAGAGCGTTGTTCGGTATTTTGAAATGTAGGAAGAGAAGCATTCATACTTCATATTGAGACTATCTGCGTCTTGAAAAGGGAAATTATTACCCTTCTGCATATCAAAAGAGAAAAACTTATTAATCTTATCCGCCAAAACAAATCCTTGTAAAGAGGAACAAATGCGGATAATCGTCATTTTGTTGAGCTGGGCGTTTATATTGTCATCTTTTTTTGTCATAAAAAACCAAATATTTGAGACTGCAAAAGTAGTGTATTTTGATAAAAGAATAATTATGTGTATCTTTGCAGCATCAATTTGTAACGAACAAAATGATTAAAAACGCTCAAAATACCCCGTCTAAAACAGCAGCAAAAGTTGTTTGCTCCTCAGAAAATCATTTTTCAAGAGGTTTTAGTCATTTTGTCGCAGGTTCCGAAATATTTGTAACAGGTTCCGAGATATTTGTAACAGGTTCCGAGATATTTGTAACAGGTTCCGAAATGTTTGTAACAGGTTCCGAAATATTTGTAACAGGTTCCGAAATGTTTGTAACAGGTTCCGAAATATTTTCCGCAGGTGCAAATTTTAATAAAAGTAGATATAAATTTAAATTAACTGATTATGGTAGGACAAAGATTGTCTCCGCTCATTAAATATAATCTTGCGGCGACTTCAGTCATTCGTTTTTCCTTTCTCAAACCTTTGCACAGCTGTAAAAAATAGTAAAATGTGGTAAAGTTATTTTTTATTACTACCTTTGCACCCTCAAATTTTAACAAAAATTTTATTACAATGAATAATGCAACATTTTTCTTCAGAGAGCCTAAGAACGAAACAGTATTAGGTTATGCTCCCAATTCGCCTGAGAGGATTGAATTGGAAAAAGAATTAACTCGTCAGTACAATCAATGTATTGAAATCCCTCTTATAGTTAATGGTAAGGAGGTTCGTACAGGCAATATCGGTAAGGTAGTGATGCCAACCGAGCACGGACACGTCTTGGCTACTTATCACAAAGCAACAAAAGAAGTGGTAGAGCAAGCTATTGCCTCTGCAATGGAAGCCAGAAAGAAATGGGAGAAGGTTGATTGGATAGACCGCTGCTCAATAATGCAGAAAGCAGCTGAGTTATTGTCTAAAAAATATCGCTATTTGCTCAATGCAGCAACGATGTTAGGACAAGGTAAGAACCCATATCAAGCAGAAATTGATTCAGCTTGTGAAGCCATTGACTTCCTTCGCTTCAATGCTTATTATGCTTCCAAAATCTACGCTCAGCAACCAATGAGTGATAACACGGCAATTAACAGAATAGAGTATCGTCCTTTAGAAGGCTTTGTCTATGCTATTTCTCCGTTCAATTTTACGGCTATTGCGTGCAACTTAAACATTTCACCTGTGCTAATGGGTAACGTAACGATATGGAAACCTGCCACAACGGCTATCCTATCTAACTATTATCTTATGACCGTTCTTCAAGAGGCTGGCGTACCTGACGGAGTTATTAACTTCTTACCGGGTGAAGGCTCTGTTATTTCAGGCACTTGCTTTGCTTCACCAGACTTAGCGGGCATACATTTCACTGGTTCAACAGGCACATTCAACAACTTCTGGAAACAAATTGGTGATAATATCAATCATTATAAGACTTATCCTAAAATAGTTGGCGAAACGGGCGGCAAGGACTTTATATTTGCTCACTCATCTGCTTGTTCTAAGCAGTTGGCTGTGGCGATTGTTCGTGGTTCTTTTGAGTATCAGGGACAGAAATGTTCGGCTGCTTCACGTGCTTATGTACCTAAGGGGCTTTGGAATGAGACTTTGGAATACATAAAAGCTATGATGAAGGATGTAACCGTTGGTTGCGTGCGACAGATGAGCAATTATGTTAATGCAGTTATTGATGAAAAGGCATTTAACGAAATAATGAAGTATGTAGATGCTGCAAAGACAGCGTCAGATGCTCAAATCGTTATCGGTGGAAATGGCGATAAATCAAAGGGATTCTTCATTGAACCTACTATTATCGTTACTTCCAACCCTCATTATGCTACAATGGAAACAGAATTATTCGGACCTGTGATGACGATTTATCTTTATGACGATGATAAATACGAAGAGACGTTGGCTATCTGCGACTCCACTTCTCCATACGCCCTAACCGGATCAATATTTTCAAACTGCATTTACTCAACTAAAAAAGCTATGAAGATGTTACGTTATGCTGCGGGCAACTTCTACATAAATGACAAGCCAACTGGAGCAGTTGTTGGCAATCAACCTTTCGGTGGAGCTCGTGCTTCAGGGACTAATGATAAGGCAGGTAGCGAATTAAATCTCTATCGCTGGGTTAGCCCACGCTGTATCAAAGAGACGTTGCTACCACCTACCGACTTCCGCTACCCATTTATGGGATAAACAAAACATGTTATCAATTTAAGGTAACAAAACAAAAAAGCCTGATGACAATTTGCTCATCAGGCTTTTTTATTATGAATCAGTAAAGTCTTAATCCGTACTTTGGTTAAGCTCTGTTGCCACAGCCTTATTTATCAAAGTAGCAAAGTCTGCAATAATCATCGTGCCAAGATCACCTTCACCATGCTTGCGGACTGATACCGAGCCTTCACTCTCCTCCTTCTCTCCAACGATTAACATATAAGGTATCTTGGATATTTCGGCATCACGTATCTTTTTGCCAGTCTTTTCGCTTCTTTGGTCAATAGAGCCTCGCAAATCCAATTTAGACAAATCCGACATAACCTTTTCGGCATACGATTGATACTTATCACTTATCGGCAGTATGATAAATTGTTCAGGAGTGAGCCATAGCGGAAATTCGCCTGCAGTATGCTCTATCAAAACAGCCACAAAACGTTCCATAGAGCCAAAAGGAGCTCGGTGAATCATAATTGGGCGATGTTTTTGATTGTCTGCTCCGATGTATTCCAAGTTAAAGCGTTCAGGAAGATTGTAATCCACCTGTATTGTGCCAAGCTGCCACTTGCGACCAATGGCATCTTTGACCATAAAGTCGAGTTTCGGTCCGTAAAAGGCGGCTTCTCCTATCTCGGTAACGGTCTGCAAGCCTCTTTCTGCCGAAGCCTCTATGATTGCTTGCTCTGCCTGTGACCAAATGTCGTCAGAACCGATGTATTTCTCTTTATTGCTTGGGTCTCGTAAGGAAATCTGAGCTGTAAAGTTATCAAATTTCAACGTTTTGAAGATGTATAGCACTATATCTATCACCTTGCAAAATTCATCTTTCAACTGCTCAGGCGTACAGAAGATATGGGCATCGTCTTGTGTAAAAGAACGCACTCTTGTCAAGCCGTGTAACTCTCCACTTTGCTCATAACGATAGACAGTGCCAAACTCCGCATAGCGACAAGGCAAATCTTTGTATGAATGAGGCTTAAATTTGTATATCTCAATATGATGAGGGCAGTTCATAGGCTTTAACATATACTCTTCTCCCTCAAAAGGAGTGGTTATTGTACGAAAAGAGTCCTGCCCGTACTTTTGGTAATGCCCCGATGTTTTATAAAGTTCTACACTTCCTATATGAGGGGTGATAACCTGCTCATAGCCGTATTCCTTCTGCACTTTACGCAAAAAGTTCTCCAATCTTGCTCTCAATTCCGCTCCCTTTGGCAACCACAAAGGCAATCCCTGTCCAACGGTTTGCGAAAAAGTGAATATCTCAAGCTCTTTGCCCAATTTGCGATGGTCTCTTTTCTTTGCCTCTTCCAACAAAGCAAGATATTCATCAAGGTCTTTCTTCTTTGGAAAGGTGATAGCGTAAAGCCTTGTGAGCTGTTTGCGTTTCTCATCACCACGCCAGTATGCCCCTGCAAGAGCTAATATCTTTATTGCCTTAATTGGCGAAAAGTCTATCAAGTGTGGTCCTCGGCAAAGGTCGGTAAAATCTCCCGATTCATAGAAAGTAATCGTACCATCCTCCAATTCGTTTATCAGCTCCACCTTATAAATCTCACCTCTTTGTGTAAAATATTCCAGAGCTTCTTCTTTGCTGACTTCTTTCCTTACAATCTTCGGGTCATTCTTCACAATCTCCTGCATCTTAGCCTCAATAGCCGGGAAATCTTCGCTGGATAACACCTTGTCTCCAAAGTCTATGTCGTAGTAAAAGCCGTTCTCAATCGCAGGACCAATACCAAATTTAGCGTTAGGGTACAAGGCTTGCACGGCTGCAGCTAAAAGGTGAGCCGAACTATGCCAAAATGTATGTTTTCCCTGCTCATCGTTCCACGTAAAGAGTTTTACGTTGCTGTCAGCGGTTATTTGGCGGTTCAAATCATAGATTTCGCCATTGACAGACGCCGAAAGACAAACGCGAGCTAAGCCTTCACTGATACTCTTGGCTATATCCAAAGCGGTAACTGGGCTTTCAAATTCTTTAATTGAGTTATCGGGTAACGTTATCTTTATCATATTGCTTTAGTTTTGGGTTTAATAAACGTGCAAAGTTACAATAATTTATCGTAATGGCAAAAAAAACTCCGCAAATGCAGAAATAATATACCTTTCCGCCATTTCAATTTCTTTTTCAGTTGGTATATTCTGCTACAATTACGTTCTATTTTGCCATTGTCAAAAACCACATTTAGCAAAC
>JAISLH010000001.1 GCA_031260565.1 Bacteroidales bacterium | reverse complement strand
ACCAAAGAGGTAAAACTTTATCATTTCTTTTTATACCTCAACCTCTCTCAATCCTTTGCCCTGCTGTAAAAATTAGTAAATTTTAGTTAATTCAACTTTTATTACTAACTTTGCAGTCTCAAAATAAAGCGAAATGAAGAGAATTTTAGTTACTGGAGGGGCTGGTTTCATCGGCAGCCACTTATGCGAAAGGCTTTTAAGTGAAGGCAATGAGGTTATTTGCCTTGATAATTATTTTACAGGCTCAAAGGCTAATGTTGTTGCTCTTTTGAACAATCCTTACTTTGAATCGGTGAGATATGATGTTTGCTCGCCTTATTTTGCCGAAATTGATGAGATTTATAACCTTGCTTGCCCTGCCTCACCTATTCATTACCAATACAATGGCATTAAAACGGTGAAGACTTCCGTTATGGGAGCAATGAATATGCTCGGATTGGCAAGACGCACCAAAGCAAAGATGTTACAAGCCTCCACATCAGAGGTTTATGGCGACCCTATGGTTCATCCGCAAGTTGAGTCTTATTGGGGAAATGTTAATTGTATCGGTGAAAGGTCTTGCTATGATGAGGGCAAACGATGTGCTGAAACGCTTTGTCTGAATTATCACCGCCAGAATGGCATAAAGGTTAAAATCATTCGTATTTTCAACACTTACGGACCGAAGATGCACCCTAATGACGGCAGAGTTGTGAGTAATTTTATTATGCAAGCTCTGCAAAATAAAGACATAACAGTGGCAGGTAACGGCTCTCAGACGCGTAGTTTTCAGTATATTGACGATTTAGTTGAGGGTATGATAAGAATGATGGACAGAACCGAAGACAGTTTTATCGGTCCTGTTAATATCGGCAACCCGGGTGAATTTACCATACTTGAATTAGCACAAAAGATTATATCAATGACCAACAGCAAAAGCCGTATTGTTTATATCCCTTTGCCGCAAGATGACCCTATGCAAAGAAAACCGGATATTTCATTGGCTAAAGAAAAACTTGATTGGCAGCCAACCGTTGCTTTAGATGAGGGTTTGAAGAAAACTATTGCTTATTTTGATAATTTGTTGCAGACAGGGAAAAAATGAAAGTACCAAAGCTGAGTATCGGATTAACGGGAGGCATTGGCAGTGGAAAGACTCTTATTGCCAGAGCCTTTATGGAGATAGGCGCCCCTGTGTTTTTCTCCGATATAGAGGCTAAGGAGTGCTATAATGACTGGGAATTTGTGCAGCTTGTAGCCAAAGAGATTTCTCCTACTATAATAGAGGACGGCAAATTATCCAAACAGGCGTTGGCAAAGATAATCTTTTCGGACAAAGCCAAGAGAGAACTGCTCAACAAGCTCGTTCATCCTAAGGTATTGAGTAAATACAACAATTGGTTTAGCCAACAGACAGCCCCTTACGTTATAATGGAAAGTGCAATTCTTTTTGAGATAGACTGGCAGCAGCATTTTGACAAGGTGATATGCGTTAAAACTCCACAGGAAATAGCTGTTGAGCGAATTATTCATAGAGATAACATTACGGAAGAGGAGGCTTTAGAAAGAATGTCGGCACAACTTCCGACTGCAACAAAGGTGTCTCTTTCCGATTATATAATTGAGCATGACAATCAGACAATGCTCCTGCCCCAAATACTGAACATCAACAACGAAATACTGAAATTGATAAACAAAGAAAATAATTAAAACAAAAAAAGATAGTTACCAAATGAGAAAAACAACCTTATTGATTACGTTTATGCTCTTGTCCTTTATGGGCTTCTCACAGCTGAGAATAGAAAGACAACCTCGCTCTTTTGCAACAGGGCAACAAGTAAAGTCATTGCAAATAATCAGCCTGCCAAAACCAGATATGCAGCAAATAGAACAGGAAGATATTGCAAGAGAAGACCAGTTCAAAATACGGCGTTTTGGTGTTAATTTGCCTGTTGGCATAGATTTATTTACAAGGGCAAAGCAGATAACAACCGATGATGGTACAATTTGGCTCTTGCGTTTTGAAGCTCAAGATGCACAGGCTCTATTATTGTATTCAAACAACTTTCACTTGCCAGAAGGAGGGGAATTATACCTTTATAATAGTGATAAGTCGCAAGTCATTGGTGCTTTCACGGCGTTGAACAACCATGAACTAAACACCTTCGCAACAGAACTGATAATGGGAGATAATATGGTGATTGAATATTACCAGCCTGCATGGCAACAAGAGCAAGCAACGATAGAAATATCAGAGATTTGTTATGCCTATAGGGATATGGAAGAAATGAGCAAGGATGTATCCGGTTCGTGTAACGTCAATGTCAATTGCTCTGAGGGGGATAACTACCGCAATCAACAAAAGGGAGTATGCCGTATTTTGCTTAAATTTCCCGGAGGTACAGGTTTGTGCAGCGGAACGTTGATGAACAATACTTCTTTGGATAAAAGCCCTTACATATTAACAGCAGCCCATTGCATAGATGGCTTATCGGCGACATCAAGTTATTTCAGTCAATTTGTGTTTTACTTCAATTACGAAGCAGCTTCTTGTAGCGGAACGTCTTCTTCTACTCCTCCAACTCTCACAGGAGCAACATTAAAGGCATGGGATAATACGTATGGCAACAGCGGCTCTGATTTCAGCTTATTGTTATTGAACAACACCATACCAACCAACTATAATACCTATTGGTGTGGCTGGACGAGAAGCACAACAGCTTCTCCAAACGGAGTAGGTATTCATCACCCTTCCGGAGATATAAAGAAAATTTCCACATACACAACAGCTCTGCAATCTGATACCTATGTTAGCTCAGCACAAACGCATTGGAAAGCAACATGGAAACAAACCGCTAACGGCTTTGGAATAACTGAGGGTGGCTCGTCAGGTTCGGCTTTGTTCAATGCAGCAGGTTTGGTCGTAGGAACTTTAAGCGGGGGATACTCTGCTTGTAACGTTTCTGCTTCCAATAAAATTGATTGGTACGGAAAGATTTCTTACAGCTGGGCTTCCAACGGAGCGGCTAATAATAGACAGCTTAAACCTTGGCTTGACCCAACAAATAGTGATGTAACAGCATTAAACGGCAGCAATTTTACTAATGGTATCAGTGATATAGACAATGAAGATAATAATTCGTTGTTACTTTATCCTAATCCTGCGGAAAAATATGTTACAATCTCACTTCTTGAGAACAATGGCAACAAAGCGATAATCAATATAATCAATTCGCAGGGCAAGACAATATATTCTACAAACCTTGAGCCGAAAGAAACTTACAAAACAGTCTCTGTGGATAACCTTCCTGCTGGTCTTTACCTTGTTCAACTGATAGAAGGCAACAGAATATCAAGTAAGAAACTTATAATAAGATAATAATTGCGATAAGTTTAAAAATAAATGAGCGAAAAGCCCGATGAAATTTAGTCATCGGGCTTTTTCTTTTTCCTGAGGTGGCATTTCGTGAAATTAAAGCGGCGTTTTAGCGTCACGAAGTGGCGTTTCGTGACGCTGAAACGGCGTTTTATTTTTGCCTTTCTTGATGTGCTGAAAATAAAGCAGTTACAACGGGCAATAAAATTACATATTCATAGCAAAAAGTTACACTTTGTTTTGCGGAGTGTATCTTGAATCTAAATTTAATTTAAATCATATTTTGAAAAAATGCCTGTTTATAATAAAATATGTACCTTTGCACCTTCAATTCAAAACAATAACTAAAACAAACAAAGAGATGAGAAAAATAACTCTATTGCTGCTTGTCGGCATATTTGCTTTCAGTCCGCTGGCTAAGGCAGACGAAGGAATGTGGCTTCTTATGCACCTTGACAAACAAACGTACAAGGATATGAAAGCCAAAGGTCTTAAACTGACCTCAAAACAAATTTATGACATTAACAACGCCTGCTTAAAGGATGCAATCATTCAGTTCGGCAGAGGTTGCACAGGCGAAATTGTGTCGGAGCAAGGATTGATTCTAACCAATCATCACTGCGGCTATCCCCAGATTCAACAGCATTCAAGCGTTGAACACGACTATCTAAGCAATGGTTTCTGGGCATATAGCAAAGAAGAGGAGTTGCCAAACCCCGGCTTAACGGCGAAGTTCTTCATAAGAATGGAGGATGTATCAACAAAGGTTTTGGCAGGTGTTAATTCCAATATGACGGAAGAAGAAAGGGCTGCAAAGGTTCGCGAGAATAGCCTCTCTATTACGAAAGACTTGCGGGCTAAAAGCACTGATTACGTTTATGAAATCTCTACAATGTTCAACGGCAATCAGTATTTTCTTTTCGTATATCAGGTTTATGAAGACGTAAGGCTTGTAGGTGCGCCGCCATCTTCAATAGGTAAGTTCGGAAGTGATACGGATAACTGGATGTGGCCTCGTCATACCTGCGACTTTTCAGTCTTTCGTGTTTATGCAGACAAGGACGGCAAGCCTGCAAAGTTCTCTAAGGACAACGTTCCATTGAAACCAAAGCATTATCTACCCATTTCGTTAAAGGGAGTGAAGAATAATGACTTTGTTATGGTCATTGGCTTTCCCGGAAGTACCGAAAGATTTCTCACATCCGAAGGAGTAAAGCAAGCTATTGACGTCTATAACCCATCAGTTGTTACAGCCCGCACCGCCTTACGAGAAGTTATGGACGCCGATATGCGTTCTGACGCTAAGATTCGCATACAATACGCTACCAAGTTCGCACAACTGTCCAACTATTGGAAGTATTACATCGGTCAAACGAAATGTCTGAAAGACCTTAACGTCTTTGGCACTAAGAAAGCATTGGAAGACCGCTTTGCTACGTGGTTTGGCAAAGACAAAGCAAGACAGGACCAATACGGTTCAGTGCTTGGCGACCTCACTTCAGCCTTTGAGCAGACCAATGCCTACGATTACCTTCGTGTTTATACCAATGAAGCAGTCTTTCGTGGTGCTTCAGTGTTCCAAATTGCTCTTTCATTACGTTCTTTGCAACAGGAACTGGAACAAAACGGCAAAAGCGACAAAGCAAAAGAGATTTCAGCACGCATAAAGGACGGATTGGCGGACATTTTCAAAGACTGCAACCAACAAACCGAAGAAAGGCTGATGGCAAGTGGCTTGGAAGTGTATTTTAAGAACGTTCCGATAAAACATCAGAGCCAATCGTTCTTGGATTACGCCTTTTCAAACGCCTATGACTTCAAAGCAATCACCTCATCCATCTTTAAGACCTCATCACTTGTTGATATTAACAAACTGAATGCTCTACTTGACGCAATGGATGCTCAAAAGATTGCCGCCGACCCTGCATATAATTTAACAATGCAGTTATACGACAATTACGTTCTTCGGATGAAGGAAGCAAAAGCAGGAAACGAGGCTCTCAATCGTGCAGAACGGACTTTCGTAAAGGGCATTCTGGAGATGGATGCAGCGAAACCTTTTGCTCCTGACGCCAATCTGACTATCAGATATACGTATGGACAGGTCAAACCTTACAATCCGAGTGACGGAATAACGTTTAACTACCTCACAACGCTTGATGGCGTGATTGCAAAGACTGACCCGACATCATGGGAGTTTGATACGCCGCAACGTTTGATTGATTTGTATCACGCAAAGGATTATGGACAATACGCAGTCAATGGAACAGTACCCGTATGCTTCCTTTCAAACTTGGATATTACTGGAGGAAACTCAGGAAGCCCTACAATAAACGGACAGGGTGAGCTTGTGGGCATTGCTTTTGACGGAAACTGGGAAGCAATGAGTGGAAACATAGCCTTTAACCCTGACTTGCAACGCTGTATCAGTGTAGATATTCGCTATGTCCTCTTTATAATTGACAAATACGCTGGGGCAACAAACCTAATCAAAGAAATGAAGATAGTCAAGTAGTGATTTGTTAAATTTAATAGCTCTTTTGTAAATACGAAAGAACTGTTATGACTTCTTATACAGCCTTTTGACGCATCAAGAGGCTGTTTTATTTTTCCCCTTCATTCATTGGTCAAATTCTTTCAGTTAAAAGAGTTTATTCTTTCAGTTAAAACAATTTATTCTTTCAGTTGAAACAATTTACTCTTTTAACTGAAAGAATTTCACAAATGAATGACTTGTGAAAATTTTTCTTACCTTTGCCACCTCAAAATGAAGTATGGACGACAGAATTGAACATAAACTTGGATTTAATCAGGTACGTAGCGACATAAAAGAACGCTGTATCGGGGACGGAGGAAAGAAATTAGTTGATAAAATGAAGTTCCTTAACGATTATGCAGCCGTTGAATATCAATTAAAGCTCACTGACGAGTTCCGAAATATCATTATGTCAAATCAAAATTTCCCTTGCGAAAACTATTTTGACGTAACAGCCGAATTATTGCGTCTTCGGCTCGAAGGAACGTTCATTGACAGGCTGTCTCTCTTTGATTTACAACGCTCTTTGCACACAATAGCCGACTGCATTAGTTTTTTGGATGAAGGAAAAGAGCAATATGAAAATTTAGTTGGGCTATGCCTTGGGCTGGAAGTGGATAAGAAACTGCTCAAACGATGTGATATGCTACTGGATAGTGATGGTGAGTTTTTCGATGACGCTTCCTATATGCTGAAAGAAATACGCAGCAAACGAAAACGAAAAACGATTGAAATAGATAAGCGTATCCGTCATCTGCTTGTTGCTTCCAAGCATGAGGGTTGGACGGATGAAGATGCTGAAATAACGATTCGCAACGGCAGACAGGTGATTCCGGTTTCTACAGCAAACAAACGGAGAATTAAAGGATTTGTTCATGATTATTCTTCTTCTGGAAACACGTCCTATATTGAGCCTTCGGAGGTGGTAGAGCTTTATAATGAAGTGCGGGAACTTGACTTTGAACAGGAAAAAGAAATAATCAGAATACTGACTGAATTTACTGAGCAGCTGAGAGAACATATTGGTATGCTGATTGAAGATTACAGGTTCTTATCTCAAATAGATTTCATACGTGCAAAGGCGTTATATGCGGTTAAAATCAAAGCCGGTCGTCCTATTTTGGACAAACAGCCCAAGATTTACTGGTTTGAGGCTCGTCATCCTTTGTTGCAGGCAAACCTTGCAGCACATCATAAGGATATTGTGCCGTTAAAGGTGGAGTTAAACGAGCAACGGCGAATTTTAATCATTTCAGGACCAAACGCAGGTGGCAAGTCAGTATGTTTAAAGACCATTGGGTTGTTACAATATATGCTTCAATGTGGGTTACTTGTGCCGATGAGGGAGACATCTGAAGCGGGTATCTTCGGCAATATCTTCATTGACATTGGTGATGAGCAGTCTTTGGAGAATGATTTAAGCACTTACTCTTCCCATTTGTTGAATATGAAGCAACTATGCAGTCAGGCAAGCGGGCGGACTCTCTTTTTGATTGATGAATTTGGAAGTGGCACTGACCCGCAAATAGGAGGTGCGATAGCAGAAGCAATCATTGAGGACTTGGTTTCAAAGAAAGCGTTTGGTGTTATAACGTCTCATTATTCCAATTTGAAACTTCTTGCTGACAAACCAAGCGGAAGAGGGTCTGTTATTAACGGGGCAATGCTCTTTGACTTGAAACAGATGAAGCCTTTGTATGTTTTGTCTATCGGGAAACCGGGTTCCAGCTTTGCATTTGAAATAGCTAAAAGTATAGGTCTTCCTCAGAGTATTATAGACAGGGCAATCAGTAAGACAGGTATTGGCATTATGAATTACGAACAGCAGTTGCAGCAGATTGAAGTAGATAAACAGGACTTGAAAAGGAAGCAAGAGCAGTTTAAGATGACGGATAATTTGCTTGCTGAAACGATTGCCAAGTATGAAAAGCTCTCTTTGGAGTTACAAAACAAGAAAAGCGGCATTTTATTTGAGGCAAGGCAAGAGGCAAAACAAATACTTGAAGGAGCAAATCAGCGGATAGAGAAAGCCATTTCCGACATTCGTGCCACCAATGCCGATAAGGAGCAAACCAATGTGGCAAGGAATGAGATAGAACAGCAGTTGCAGCAAGTCAAACAGGAGTTGGATATAGAGAAAACGCCCGTTCATAAGTCTAAAAAAGCCGCTCCTACTGAGGAAATATCGTTTCGGTTTGACAATACGGCGGTTGGTGAAGATGACTATGTGCTTCTTAATAACAGCCGTAACGTTGCGAAGGTTGTATGGGTGAAGCGTAACAAGGTTGAGGTGCTTTGTGGCAATATAACGATGACTCTGCCGCTTGATGAAGTGAAAAAAATTGACAAAACGTCCTATCTGAAATATGAAAAGGCACATCGCAAAAATGAAAAGTCGTTTTATTGTTCCAGTACGAACTCCATTATGACTGACATCAACAAGAAGCGAGCTATGTTTAAGTATCAAATAGACCTTCGGGGAGAAAAGGCAGAGCAGGCTTTGAAACTTGTCGCCAAACAGATAGATGAGGCGAGGCTCTTGGGAGAACGGGAGTTTGCTGTCCTGCATGGCAAGGGTGATGGAATACTTAAGACGGTTATAAGAAACTATTTAAGAACCTGTGTTGAGGTAATATCATTTCGCCCTGCGGCATTGGAGTCGGGAGGTGAAGGGATAACGATTGTAACATTAAATTAGATTTATTTGAAACAAATCTTCAGTGAGATGTGTCTAAATAATCAGAAAATGAAGTAAAATAAAAAAACAATACGAGTATGAATTTAATTAAAAGGTTTAAGGTATTGATGTTTGCAGTTGTGGCACTTAGCTTTGCAAACAGCAGTTTTGGACAAGCCAGCGTTGGTTGTCCTAATTTCAATTTTGAGAATGGCAATACGCCATGGACAAATCCTAATCCCGCACTATGGTGGAATGCTGGATGGTATTTGGACAGAGCAACATATATAGGTACTGCATCTCAAGCTGCGTGGGGAGCATGGTCATATAATGTCTCTGCTGAAGACGAAGATACTTATAGCTCTGGGTACGGGGCACAGCGTTTTTTCCAAATGGAGACTGACGTGAATGCAACAGATAACTTTACGGGCGGACAACTCAAAAAAGTTCATCCCGGTTCTCCATATTCGGCAAGAATTGGTACTCCAAATGGTGGGACTCATGGTGAGCAACTAAGGTACAGCTTTACGGTATCAGCAGAAAACTGCTTGCTGACATTCTATTATGCAATGGTTTTGCCATCACCCAGCCATACAGGATACGTAAATCCTACTTTTCAAATAGATGTTGTGGAAGGTAATGGGATGAATGCGAGTGCTCCGTTGGTGAAACCTTGTGCTTTTTTTGAGAAAAACGGCAATACTCAGCTTCCTACTCTTGAACCGGGTGTTTGGCATAATAGTACTTTTACTGACAGTAATGGTCCTTATATTTATTGTGATTGGCAAAGGGTAGCCATAGACCTTATGGACCAAATAGGGCATACTGTTACTGTTAGAATACGAATGAGTGATTGTGCGCAAACGCAGCACGGCGGCTGGGGTTACTTTGTAGGTGAGGCAAGCAACCCATCTCTTCAAGCCAGTGGGTGTTCGCAAGGTGCAAACATTGTAGAAGTTGTTGCTCCTGCTGGCTTTGCGGCTTATCAGTGGTATATCAATCCAAGTAATAAT
>JAISLH010000047.1 GCA_031260565.1 Bacteroidales bacterium | reverse complement strand
AACGGCGTTTTATTTCAACCAAGCAGTCCTTCATTTTAATAAGATGTACATCTTATTTTCATTTGATGTACATCTTATTTTATTTTGATGTACATCTTATTTTATTTTGATGTACATCTTATTTTATTTAGATGTACATCTTATTTACTTTTGATGTACATCTTATTAAAATGAAACGCTGCTTCAAGAAATTAAGGCAGCGTTTTGCTAAAATGAAACGGCGTTTGGTGAAGTTAAGGCGGTGTTTTGGAAATTTGTTGTGAAGTTTTATTTTGGGGAAAAGTGGCATTAGTTTTTTGTGATAAAAAACGTAATAAATAAAATGAAAAGGTGAATTTTCAAATATTAAATTTGAGAAATTTGTAGTATAAAAACATCATTTTTTAAGCATTTTTCCATTTTCTGTTTGTTTATTTTGATTTCGTAACTACTTGATTTTCAAAAAAAAAAAAACGATTTTTCAGATTCTTGTAAAAAAACCTTTGCAAGTTAAATTTATTTTTGTATCTTTGTTGCTCAACTTTTTGTAAATATATTTCTAAATTATAAATAAATTATGGTAAAAAAAATTAAGTTATTAACGTTGGCTGTTGCTCTTTTGGTAACAGCAAATTATGGTTATGGACAAGCTCTTAACACGATGCTTGCAGGTACGGGGGCTGCGGCTACCCCATATCAGATTAAATCGGCACGAGATTTGGATACTTTGTCGTATTTTGTTAGGTTATCAACATCAAACTCTTGTTTAAGTGTCTATTTTCAGGTTATGAATGATATAGATATGAGTGTAACTACTGGCACAGACAGTAGAGGCTATGCTTTTGACAGAACGGGTAGAAACACAAATTTTATTCCAATAGGAGGTAGAGATGCAAGTTTAAACACAATAGATGCCTTAGCTGGGTCTTTTCGAGGTAATTTTAACGGGGGTAATTTTACTATTAAAAACCTCAAAATTACTGGTAATATTTCATTTACAGGCTTATTTGGATGTGCTGGTACTGGTGCAGTACTTTCCAACATCCGTTTTGACAGCTGCCAAGTTAGTGGGAATGGTAAGGTAGGTACTTTGTATGGTCGCAATAGAGATAGTGCTATTACTATCAGCAACTGCCATGTCAGCAATTCAACAGTTACAACTACTGGAGCTTATACAGGTATTTTTGCTGGTGAGGACATGAAAGGTACAGCAACAAACTGTTCCGTTACAAGTTCGTCTATTGTTAATACGGGGGTGGATGGTAACGGTGTATATTGTGCTGCCTTTTGTGGAGATTTGGAAGGCTCTGGTACGGTTTCACTATGCTTTGTCAGAGATTGTTCTGTTACTGGCAGCGGCAACTATTTAGGGGGCTTTGCTGGTGATTTGGACGGTATAAATGTTTATAACTGTTATGTTACAAATACAACTGTTAATTCAACATCGGCAACAGCTAATTATAGTGGTGGCTTTTTTGGTGGTTTTTTCAGAACTGCTACTATAAAAAATTGCTACTCTACTGCTGTTGTTACAAGGGTATCAGGAGCTACTTCTACCGTTGGAGGCTTTAATGGAGGTGGTGCTGTTGCTGGCACGGCTACTAATTGTTACTATATAAATCAGTGGAACAATGAAGGATTGGCTTCTGCTGGTACTGGAACAGCTATGACAGCTCAGGCTATGCTGGCTACTTCCTTTGTTACAACGCTTAACACAGATAACCCCGTTAGTGAAACAACTTGGGCTTCGGATGACGGTGTTGCATTATGGCAGAACTCAAACTTTGGCTATCCTATTTTTACTGTATCGGTTGGTACGGCAGTGTTGAGAGACCCTTATATTATAGGTAATGGTGAGACGGTTGTTATACCTTCGGGCTATGTCGGAACAATGCCGAACACGGTTATTGTCCAAAACGGAGGCAGTTTGGTAAATGAATTAGTTCCTGTGCCGGGATTTTCGTTGTTGATTGAAGACGGAGGCAGCTTTTATAACAAGACAGATCAAAATAAGGCTGGCAGACTGCAGCGTGATTTGTTTATTCAGAGGTGGAATTTGATTTCTTCACCATTAGGAGATGACAACTTAATGTTTCTGTCAAGAGACACGGCTGCCATAGGGCTTGCCAACATCAACAGCAAACACAGTCTTATTGCTGCCTACAGCTATGATTATTCTAATAATGCTTGGCTTTCTGTCCCTCATTATAAGACAGACCCTTTGGGTGTTTGTACTAATATGTTTGCTTACCCTCTTGACGGAGGTACGGCAGGCTTGCCAACAACGGCTTATTTTGACGGCACTTTCTTTAATACAGGTGCTACGCATGATATTCCATCAGTGCTGCTTACTGCTCCTTTATATAACAGCGGACGATGGTTAGCATTAGGCAATCCTTATCCGGGACGTCTTTATGCTAACAGGTTTATTGCTGGCAATAGCGGCAAGATTCAGGGTAATGCTATCTATCATTACAATGAAGCAACGGCTGGATATGATGTCTATACTACCACTAAGCAAACTATCAAGCCTGCCGAAGGTTTTATGATGGCTATCTCTGCATCTCCGAGTGCTGTAACTTTTGCTAAAAATATGATGGATTCATTAGGAGCGAAGGCGTCTGTTGATGAAGTGTCTATGAACATTATTGTAACCACTAACAACAACAGCAACTACACCAAGTCTGCTTATTTGAAAATGAAGGAAACAGCAGATAATGGGTTTGATATTAACGATGCTTATGTGTTGAAAGGACAGAATAATTTGATTGTTGAGCCGTACTTCTTAGTTGATGATAACGGACAAAATCAGCAGGTAATTATAAATGTTTTCAATCAGTTGCCTTACACGACTCCAATGAATCTCTTCTCCATGCAAGATAATGATGTTGCTATCAGAATGACCGATATTCCGCAGGATTTAATGGTTACATTAGTTGATTTGCAGACGGGCATAGCTCAGAGGCTTGACCAAGAGCCTGTATATGAAACGTGGGTTAATGAAGGTGAGAATGAAGGAAGGTTTGTCTTAATGATGGCTCAGAACACAAACGGGCTTGCTCCTGTTACAGGCGAGCAGGCTAATGTGAATATTTGGGCTTATAATAACCGTTTGACGATTGAAGGTGTTGCTCTTGAGACGCTGAAGGTTTATAATGCAGCAGGGTTAGAAGTTTTTGCTGATGTGTTAAGTGGTAACAGTTATACTGCTTTGGTTAATCAGCCTGCGGGTACATACATCGCAAAGGTTACTTCAAAGTCGGGCAACAAGGCAATAAAATTTGTAATAACTAAATAATAGAAGAGATGAAGATGAAAAGTATAAAAAAGATATTGATTTTGTTGGCAATAACAACTGTTGCAACTATAAGTTATGCACAGCCTCCAACGCCGGGTGTAACTCCGGGAACAGGCGATGATGTTAATAATCCTGCCGCTCCTATAACTACAAGCACGTTGCTGCTTTTGAGCTTGGGAGGTGGATATGTTACCTATAAAATCAAAAACAAAAAGAAGTAAAAAATATAATTTAGTAACTATTTCTTTGAGGAGAGAGCGATAAAAAGGCTTTCTCCTTTTTTTGTTTTCTTGTTTTGCCAAAATGAAACGCCACCTTAATTTTCTAAAGCGCCGTTTCGTCATAACGAAGCCTCTTTTTGGCAATGTAAAAGAAGAACTTGCTAATTATTTATCAATGATTATTTCATCAACCTGTTCCTTCGCCTCTTGCTGACTTTGCTCGTTGGCGGTCTTTGCTTGATTCTCCTCCAATATTATGTTGTCAAGACGTTGCTGTGCTTGATTGACTAATTGCCCTCCTTCAAAGTTGTCAATTATACTCTGATAAGTCTGCTTGGCTTGCAGGTTATTGCCTCGCTGATGAAAGATGTCCCCCCAAAGAATGAAGGCTTTAGCAAGCCAGTACTCACTGCTCGGATTGGCAGTTATGGTATGAATAACCTTTTCGCTCTGGTCGTAGTTGCCTCTGTTGAAAAAGTCCTGTGCAAAGACAAAGTTAGCCTCTCCTGCGTACTCTCCATTGGACGAATTCTTAAGTTTGGTAAATTCATTCAAGGCTGAAGTCGTATCATTTAAGGCAAGATAGGACTGAGCCAGCATATAGGTCGCCTCATCTCGCTCTGGCGTTGAGAGTTTGGTCTGTTCTAAGGTGGATTTAGCACAAACAATAGCCTTTTGATAGTCTTTTAGGTTGTACAATGAACGAGTCCTGCCCATTTTTGCCAACAATGAATGGGTGTTTGTCTCACTTTCGGCGTCCAAACGCAGGTACTGCTCTGCTGCAATGTCATATTGTTTGAGTGAATAGGCAATGTTAGCTGAGTAAAGCAAGGAATGGTGAGTGAATTTATTTTTAGATGCATTGCAGACAGCTATGTATGATTCCAAAGCTTGTTGCGATTGTCCGTTTTTCATTAAGCAATCGGCTAAATAATAGTGTGCATTGGTTACAAAAGTGCCTTGTGGGAAGCGGAAGATGTAATCTTGAAATCCTTTAATGGCGGTGTTACAGTCGGCTTCCATATATCTTGCTTCGGCAGCTTGATAGAGCAAAGAATCTTGTTCATCGTTACTTATAGTTGTGTGAGGAATGTTTTTGACATAGTTAAAGAAGTCATCAACGCGATTCTGCTCAACATATATGGCACGGATTTGCAGCAAACCAGCCTTTGCCTGCTCTGTTCCCGGATATTGTTTGACTAATTTGTCCAAAGCGTCCAATGCTTTCTTGTCTTCATTGAGTTTGTAGTAAATCATACCTGTTTTACCCAAAGATTCTTTGGTGTGAATTGAGGTAGGGTATTGCTTGGTCTGCTTTTCATAGTACTCTAACGCCTTTTGATTGTCGTTTAACAAAATATAAGCGTTACCAATCTCAAAAAGCATTGAAGCAGCGTAATTGCTGTTGTTAAACTTCACAAGAGCATCTTTAAGAAGGCTTATTTCTTCATTTGTTTTATTGATTGCTCCCAATGCTAACGCCTTCTGGTAATATGCATAATCCACATCAAGCGAGTTTTCATTTATTGCATAATCATATTGCTGTATAGCCTCCTTGTAATTCTTTTCCATAAACAGACAATCGGCGTATCGGTTATGAGCGTCTGATATTCGTTTGGGGTCTTCCTGTGAGGTATTGACAAGAAAGCGGCGAAAATAATCCTTAGCCACTGCATACTTCTTTTGATTGAAGAGAATGTAGCCCATCGAGTAATTAGCCTTAAAATAATAAGTGTTTTTGGTTACATCACTACTCGTATAGAACATATTAAGATACTTTTCAGCTTCCTCAAACTTGTTGTTGCGATAGAGGATTTCGCTTTTAAGATAATAAGCTGCAGCCGTAACCTGATTGTCGTAAGGTTCTTTTTCACATTTGTCCAACAGGGTCATTGCTTCGTTGTCTTTTTTCTCATTAAACAACTCCGTAGCACGATTTAGTCTTGTTCTCTGTGTTATTTCAAGCAGTTCCTTGTCTGGCATCTCTATCTGCTCCAATAGTTCCAAAGCCTGCTGATAGTTCTTTGTGGTTGCAAAGATTTTAGCTAACATTTTCCTTGCCTCTTGCACCTTTGCTTTATCACCTTTTGAATTTTGAGTAATGTACTTCTGCAAAGCATCAACGGCTTCATTGTAAGGAGTAGGCTGCTGATAACATAACTTCGCATAAAGGAATAGAGCATCGTCTTTCAACGCTTTATCAAAGTCCATAGCCGAAGCCTGTCGGAAATAATCTCTTGCCGTCTGACTGTCCTGCTTCTCCAAATGGCAACAACCCAAATAATAGTAAGCGTTTTGTGTCAAAGAGTCGTTGTTGTTTATCAGTTTAAGGTAGCCGATAGCCTCATCATAATTATCGGTCTTGTAAAGGCAATAACCAAGTTCATAATTCTTGTTCTGGTCAAACAGAGTATCTTTATCAACAGCTTCTTTGAGATATGGTATTGCTTCCTTGTATCGTTTCAACTTAAAGAACGAGTCGCCTAACATATAGCCCAATTCATTGTTGCGTTTAGAGTCGGATTCGGAAAGCAACTGCTGTGCTATTTCTATAAGGTTTTCATAATTGCCCTGTTTGTAATAGATTTGTGCAATATAATAAGGAACAATTTTACCAAAGTTTTTGTCGCTTCTAAGACTGTTAAAGCCGCTCAGAGCCTTGTCATAATCGCCTTTTTCGTAAAGAATATGGCAATTGAAGTAAGTAGCGGCTGATGCATATTTGCTTTTGGTGTCCTTGACCTTTGTAAAGTCGTTTTGAGCCTTAGCCATCTCTCCATTTTGAAAATAACCATATCCTCGTTTGTAACAAATCTCCAAAGCCTTGTCTTTATCAAGCGTAGCCGTTTCTGCTTTGTTGTAATAGACAACAGCATTGATGAAGTCATTTCTTTGAAAATAAAAGTCGGCAAGCTCTATATAGGCGTCCGCCTTCAGTGTATTATCAGCAAAACTCTCAATAAAATACAACAATTCCTTGTCCGCATCGTTGTTAAACATCTTTGCCGCAGCTACAGCCTTGCGATAATAAGCCCGTTGCGTTGTTAAGTCCTGCTGTTTGCCATAGAGGGTAATATAATCTGCATATAACTGATATGCGGTGGCGTAATTGCGGTCATCAAATTTGGCATTGGCGTCCTCTAAAAGCTGCAATGGTTCTTTTGTTACTTCGTTTTTCTGAGCTATAGCAACGTTTCCACTGGCGATAATGACTAAAAATACGACAACAATAGTGCTAAAAATCTTCCTTTTCATCTTCTGAACAAATTAAAATTTGAAGGGCAAAAGTATAAAAAAAATATCAAAGGAGCGTAAAAAGGTAATTATACTCTGTTTTTTGACAATCTAAACGGCAAAGAAGAAGATAGAGCAATCCCTCTATCTTTATTGTCAATTATTTTTAAATTATACTGAGTATTAAGTTGATATAACTACAACAACCAACTATATACACTCCCCCAAATGGACTTTTGAACCCCTTTTTTTGTTATTTGTGAATTTTTTGTACCTTTGCCCCTCATTATAAGGACATAATTAACAAATGTATTTATGAATAAATTGAAGTTTTCTTTGATAGTGCTATTAAGCGTTTTGACCTTGCTCGCCTGTAAGAAAGATAAGGTTGAAGCAATAGCTAATGTTGATTACAGCAAGGTTGAAATCCCTGCTTTTAATGCCGATTCGGCTTATCATTTTGTAGAAAAGCAATGCTCTTTTGGTAGTCGTACGCCCAATTCGGAAGCTCACAAACTCTGCGGACAATATCTGATAGAATTTATGCAACGCTATGCCGACACGGTCTATGTTCAGGAGTTCAGCACCAAGCTCTATGACGGGACAGTTGTAAAAGGCAAAAACATCATTGCAAGTATCAATCTGTCAGCAACAGACCGCACGTTGCTTGCCGCTCATTGGGATTCACGCTTATGGGCAGATCAGGACAGGGAAGCAAAGTTTCATAAAACACCTGTAATGGGAGCAAATGACGGAGCAAGCGGCGTGGGTGTCTTAATGGAGATGGCGAGGGCTATAAGCAATAAACCGACAACGCAAGGCATAGATTTCATCTTCTTTGACTTGGAAGACCAGGGCGCACCTTCATGGGCAGACTACGAAGCCGAAGACCAAAAGGACTGGTGCCTTGGTTCGCAATACTGGTCTCAAAACAAACACATCCCTTTCTATACTGCATCCTATGGTATCCTTTTAGACATGGTTGGTTATGGTGCTGCACGCTTCACTAAGGAACTTCAATCAATGGGATACGCTGCTTCAATAATGAACAAAGTTTGGGATATTGCAAAGGCTAAGGGTTACGGCAATATGTTCGTTGATAAGGAAAGCGGTGGTGTAATGGATGACCATGTTTGGGTCAATCATTATGCGAAGATACCAATGATTGATATTGTTCAAAACGATGTTAGCGGGGCGTTCTTTCCTCATTGGCACACCTCAACAGACGATATGAAGGCTATAAACAAACAAACCCTCAAAGCAGTGGGTGATGTGTGTCTGACAGCAATATATTCGGCTCAATAAATCATTAAAACACTATGAAAAGGCTCATATCCCTCGCTTTTCTATTTGTCTTCGCTGGCTGCAATGACGACTTCACGGACTACGGATACGTTAGTTTTTACGTAGAACCTGACAGCACGATGTATTCTAACCTTAATCTTGGAGCAAGAGGCTGGGAATACTTTGAAGGAGGCTATCGTGGCGTGGTAGTCTTTCGTAATTCGGCAGAAGAATTTAGAGCTTATGAACGCAGTTGCACATTGGAAGACTGCCATGGCAGATTAGAAGTTGATGAAGCAAGCAATGTAACAATCCATGGCCCAAAATGCGGCTCTAATTTCTTAGGTTATGACGGTTCTCCCTTGTCTGGAAGCAAGGCAAAGCGAATGCTGTACTCCTATTGCACGTTCTATGACGGCGAACGCTTATGGGTGAATAATTGTAAATAAGATGCAGTTCGTCATTGCCCTTTTGCTCTTCCCATTATCGGTCTTCTACGGCATAATAACCAAAGTCCGCAATCTCCTTTTCAACTTTCATATCCTTAAAAGCAAACATCATAACAAGCAAGACCTCTTAGTCATTTCAGTAGGCAACATCCGCGCTGGCGGTACAGGGAAAACTCCTTTTGTAGAGTACCTTCTCAACAGCCTTAAAGCAAATCACCACATTGCTGTCATATCTCGCGGCTACGGAAGAAAGACTAAAGGCTTCCGAATCATAAACGACACCGACACAGCAAAGAGTGTAGGCGATGAACCACTGCAAATGTATCGCAAATTCAATCATGACGCCCTCTTTGCAGTAAGTGAAGACAGGGTTACAGCAATAGAAAACATCACATCTTCATTTCCTGACATCAGTCTTATCATTCTTGACGATGCTTTTCAACATCGCTACGCCCAAAGCGACATTTCCTTTCTGCTAACAGCATATTCCAAACCTTTCTTTAAGGATTTCGTCATCCCCTTCGGCTATTTGAGAGAGTACAGGAGCGGTTACAGGCGAGCCGATTACATAGTTGTTACCAAGACACCAAGCATTACTCAAGCCCAAAAGGCGAAAATCATAACCCAAATCAAACCTCTCCCCGCTCAACAGGTGTTTTTCTCCAATATAACTTACAAAGAGCCGTATCTAATTTCAAACCCCGATGTCAAAATCAACAATCTGCAAGACCATAGCGTCATTCTTTTGAGCGGAATAGCAGATAACCAGCCTCTAATCTCATATCTTGCTTCTCAAACACAGCTTCTTGAGGTCATAAGTTTCAAAGACCACCATAAATTTTCACCTGCCGACCTGCAAACCATAAAACATAAGATTGAAACCCAACAAAAGCCAAACACTATCCTCATTACGACCGAGAAAGACGCAACACGGCTTGACGACTCTTTCATTGAGCTCATAGCAACAGCCGTTTATGTGATTTCAATAGAGTTTGAGATGGACGAAACCTTCAATGCCGTCAAGCAAAGCCTCAACAGAGGACACCTTATTTAACAACAATAAGTCATAATTTAATAACAATCAGTCATAACAAAGATATAATAAAATAAAACGCAATGATGTACGACCATATTCTTGAAGCAGCAAGCTATATTGGCACAAAAATCACAATCAAACCAACAATCGGCATAATACTCGGCAGTGGGCTTGGCTCTTTATCCCAATCCATAGAGGTTGAAAGAGCAATTCCCTACGGCGAAATCCCATATTTCCCTCTCTCAACGGTCAAAGGACATAAGGGACAATTAGTTTGCGGCACGCTAAGCAACAAAGCGGTTGTGGCAATGCAGGGACGATTCCATTATTATGAGGGATACACGATGGAAGAGGTTACTTTCGCCGTCAGAGTAATGAAAGCCTTAGGCGTAACGACATTATTGGTTACCAATGCCGCAGGAGGCATCAACCCTGCTTTTGAAGAAGGCGACATAATGCTGATAAAAGACCATATAAACCTAATGCCCAACCCGCTAATAGGCAAAAATGACGACCGACTCGGCGAACGCTTCCCTGCTATTAGCAAAGTATATGACAAGGGGCTGAGAACGCTGGCTCAAGAGGTGGCAAGGCAGAACGGAATAACAGTAAAGGAGGGTGTTTATTTGGGTCTGACCGGTCCGAGCTTTGAAACGGACGCTGAATATGCGTTTTTCCGACTTGCAGGTGCAGATTGCGTTGGTATGAGTACTGTTCCGGAGGTTATTGTTGCTGCTCACGCGGGTTTAAAGGTCTTTGCCATGAGCGTTATCTCTAATGTATTTAAGCCAAATCATCAAACGGAGTCTTCACATGAAGAAGTACTTGCCGCCGTTGCCAAATCGTCATTGTCAATGGAAATTCTGGTCAAAGCCTTCCTTAGTTCGCTATAAGCCAACATTATTTCATCGTATCAGAAAGCACATCCGCCGCTGTTATGTGCTCTTTTGCCGTACCCAAATCTTATTTTAATTTCCTGAAACTTTATTTTACTTCGCTGAAATCAAGAAATAAATTTCTCTTACTTTGTTTAAACTCACTCAAACAGCGTTTTAAATTGCGGAAACTTTGTTTTAAATTATGGAAACAGCGTTTTAAATTATTTTGACGTACATTTAATTTTAAGAAGATGTACATCTTATTTTACGAAGATGTACATCAAAATAAAATAAGATGTACGTCTTATGAAAATAAGATGTACATCTTCTGAATTTTTGATGTACATCTTATGAAAATGAAACAAAGCTTCCGTAATTTTAAACGCTGTTTCCGCAATTTAAAACGCTGTTTGAGTGAATTAAAACAAAGCTTCCGTAAATTAAAACAAAGCCTTGTCGTGCTGAAATAAAAATCGCAAACGCTGTTTATTCAATTAAAAATGCGTACATTTGCAGTCCTTATTTTAAAGAAAAGAGTATGAAAAATAAATGCCTGTTTTATCTGTTTTTATGTTGTGTAACATTGAGTTGGAATGGCTTTGCACAAGAGCTGAATAACGACTCCAGCGGCGTAGTGTATTATCCCGTTAAAGAGAATTTCCTTTCAAAAGGCAGAAGTAATGTTTCGTTTAGTGCAGGTTTTGAAGAGCAAAAGGTGGAAGACGATTACCTGCTGACCTTGCTTAAAATTGAGCAGATAAAGAGCCAAAAGTACGACTTTTCTATTGGAGGAAACTACTTTATTTCGGACAATGTAGCTATCGGAGGCAAGGTTTCGTACGGTTTTTATGATAAAACGTATCATTTAGACGCTAAAGTGCTGGAGCTTTTGATTGATGCACAGAATTATTCCACCTCAACGGCTAAGTCTATATTTGCTTTTGGAGGAGGCGTTAAGCATTTTGTGCCGATGGGAGCAGGTCGTAAGTTCTTTATCTTCAACGAAACGTATCTCTTTTATTCGTATAGCCAAACGCTAACAAGGGATGTCTATAACAATTCAAGGATTGAGAAAAATATGTGGTACGATAACAGCATTGCTATCAAGTTATCGCCGGGTGTGATGTACTTTTTGACTAAGGGATTTGCCTTTGAGTTTTCTCTTACTCCTGTTTCGCTGGGCTATAAGTGGGGAACGGTAACGCATAATGAAGTTAGCAAAGGCTCTTCTCACGATGCGGCGTTGGATTTCAGCTTCTTCCCTTTCAATATCTACTTTGGATTTTCTTATTATTTCAATTAAATAAAATATATGAAACGATTTGTTTATTTGTTGTTGATTTCGCTTGTCGGTATGACCATAAACTCTTGTGTAGATGAGCAATACTATGAAGAAAGTAAGGCTTGCGACCTGTTAGAGTTTTCTATTGTGGGGCAGATTACAAATACTGTAATTGCAGGGTCAGCTTCCGATACGGGCAGGGTTTATATTGGTATGCCTTTTACAGCGGATTTGTCAAACCTTAAAGTGAATGACGTGAAGCTTTCTTCTTTGGCGAAATGCGAAACGGACTTAAAGGCAATACGAAACTTCACAAACGATGTCTGTTTCAAACTTACGGCGGAAGATGATGAGGTTTCAAAGATATGGGTTGTAAGAGTCCTTTACGGCGATGCCCCTCGTCAGTTAGCCTTTTCAAATATGCAGCAATGGACATTAGCCTTAAACGATAGCGGAAACCCAATGCAGACTGGCGGAGCTTATGCTTATTTTCCCGGAAACGGCATTGACTTTTCCCCTTGGCAACACGCAGCACGGGCAAACTTGATGAACTTTTTCTTTTCCGTCAATCCCAAACCCGATGCCAGCAATCCGCAGTACGCTTGTATGGAAACGAAATATTATAGCGGCGGAGCGTCAAAGGGAAGTGCTATTGTAACGGGAGCAATTTATACAGGCGTCTTTCGTTATGACCCAAAGCATTTACCGGTTATTGGTTCTGACCCCAACCCTCGCAAGATGGTTGATTTCGGAACGGCGTTTTATTATAAGCCTGCAGCAATCACCTTTAAGATGAGGTACAAAGGCGGGGATGTAATGAAGGATGGCTATGGTAATGTTGTGCCTCAGGGTAAGGATTCTTGTGATATTTATATTATTTTTCAGAATCGGTCGCTCAGTTCGGACGTTTGGTACAGGATAGGTGCTGCTTGGCTGCGGACAAGTGAGCAAGTGGGAGATTTTAATAGTGAAAACGGCTTTGAGACGATAACCTTGCCGATAGTTTATGGTGAGCCGTCAGCTTCAATTCTAAGTCAAAAACCTTATATGGCAATAGGGGGAATACAGGGTGAAGTAACGTTTTATCGCTTTGTGGCAAACGGAAGCGGGTACGATAAATACGAAGTACAGGAGCAATATGGCACGCCGTCAATGAGTGTTGATAATGTCATAATTACCTTTTCCTCTTCTACTTATGGTGATTTGTTCTTGGGAGCTCCTGACAGCAGATTGGATATAAAAGATGTAGAATTTGTGTATTAGGATAATTTTTTATAATTTTGCGGCGTTATTTTAATGAATATTTAATATGGAGGAAACATATATGAAAAGCAGAATGTTATTGATAGCTCTTGTGAGCTTAATGTTTGGAAGCCTTACGGCAAACGCCCAAACGCCAACAGTAATTATGGATGAGACTAATTTTACCAATGGTATTGACAACCTAACGTTTAGTTCGGCAAGGTTTCATGCAAGAATCTTGGATGCGGGAGGCTGGACGCTTAACGGGAAAGGCTTTGCCATATCAAAGAATCCCGGTTGTGTTGCTCCTTATGTTGTTAGAATTAACGGCAATGTTCCGACTACTTACGCCCCTATTCCTTTGGATTATGCAGGAAGTACCGCTGCCGATGCTCTTGCCCCTAATACCACTTATTATGTGAAGGCTTATATAAAGAAGAGTACGCCTGCTCCTGCTGATACGGCTTGGAGTGGCGTTATTACTTTCACAACGCCTGCTGCTGTAGTGCCAACAATGAGTGTTGATGAAACAGAAAACATCGGACTTATGAACGCAGCACTCAAAGGACAGATTACTCATATCTATGACCCTATAAAGACTTGGACAAAGAAAGGATTTATCTATTCAACCAATCCTAACCCGGTTCATGGTGCAGGAACAACCGAAATATCAATAACAGGAACGAGCCCAACCAACACTAACACGAATACTCCTTTCGCTATGACGTCCAATGTCAATGGTCTGCTTTCAGGGGTTACTTATTACGTAAGGGTTTTTGTTATTGTGAAGTTTGGAGCAGGTGATAATGATACTATTTATTCAACACAGCGTTCTTTCTCCACTCGCAGTGCTTGCGGGAGTGTTCCTTATGGCATAAATGCAACTGATGACGTTGGGCAGACAACGTCCTTGATTACGTGGCATCCTGAATTGGGACAGACAACATGGCAAGTTGATTGCGGCATTGTTGGTCATACGCCGGGCGAAGGGGAATTTCTGCAAATAACTAATGATACTTTCATAGTGGCAGACAATTTGACATCAGGCGTAGATTATACGGCGTATATACGGGCTGTCTGTGGAGATACGATATTTAGTGAGTGGTCGGTGTTAAATCCTTTTGCTTATTTCCAAACGCTACCTTATACCTGTGCTCCTATTGCATACATTGAAGCTACGCAAGTTCTCGCCACATCAGCTGTTATTATATGGACACCGGGTGCAACAACGCAATGGTGGTGGGAAGTAATGTTTGCCCCAGCCTCAGAAGACTACCCTCAAACTGGAGAAATGGTGAAATTTACTCCAACCTTTAATCCTATCGGGCTAACACTCGGAACAACCTATAAGGTCAAGGTGAGGGCTATCTGCGACAAGCATGATGACATTATTGATACTGTCGGTGAATGGTCTGATGAGATTACTTTTACGCCAAGCAATAATGGCTTGTCTTCAATATCCCAAAGTCAGAACCTTGTCAAAGTCTATCCTAATCCAACTACGGGCGAGATAAACTTTTATAGTGATGGCATCAAAATAGACAGGATTGAAATAATAGATTGTTTGGGCAACACCGTTGCTTCGTTGAAAGAAGATGTAACTTCATTCACCTTTGGCAAAGGCATAACAGGGTTGTTTGTTATCAAGATTTACACCAATCAGGGCTTACAGATAGAAAAAATAATAGTAGAATAAAAACTCATAATTAAATGTTATCACATATTTTATTAGATATTACCGAAACCGCTGTGCAAACTGCCAGCACCGCAGTAGATACTACTGCAAAGATGAACATATTTGACCTTGCCGTAAAGGGAGGCTGGATAATGATTGTGTTAGGTGTCTTGTCCATCATTGCGGTCTATCTTTTTATTGAAAGGTATTTGGCGTTGAATAAAGCATTCAAGGAAGACCAAAGCTTTATGACCAGCATTAAGAACTTCATTCACAAAGGTGATGTGCAGTCTGCTCGTAATCTTACTTCCACCAACAATTCCCCTATCGGCAAAATGCTCGACAAGGGTTTATCCCGCTTGGGCAAACCGCTCAACGACATCAATCAGGCGGTGGAAAACGTAGGTAAATTGGAAGTGGCGAGGTTAGAAAATGGCATTTCAATCATAGGAACTATTGCTGGCATTGGACCTTCGCTTGGTTTCTTGGGAACGGTAACAGGTATGGTCAAAGCCTTTTTTGCGATGTCCAAAGCAGGTAATAATATTGATATAACCTTGCTGTCAGGTGGTATTTACGAAGCAATGATTACAACGGTTGGTGGTCTTATTGTTGGAATTTTAGCTAATTTTATGTATAGCATATTAGTTGGCAGGATAAGCCAAATAATCACTCTGCTTGAGGCACGAACGATGGAATTTATGGATATTTTGCACGAACCGGCTTAAACGTTATGATACAAAGTAGAAACAAGATAGATCCTAATTTCAATACGGCTTCAATGTCGGATTTGGTCTTTTTGTTGTTGATATTCTTTATGCTCACTTCAACATTGATAAGTCCCAACGCCATAAAGCTGCTATTGCCTCAAAGCACAAGCGGACAGACGATGGCAAAACAAAATGTCAATGTCTCCATCAACGATAACCTTACATTCTTTGTAGAAAACGTTCCCGTAACTGAAACAAATCTGCAAGCTGCAATAGCGTCTCACATAGAGAAAGGGCTGACAGACGCAACCATAAAGCTACACGCCGACAAGAGTGTAGCGATTGAATATGTTGTAAAAGTCATTGACGCTGTCAATCTAATCAATGCACAAACTCAATCCAAGCATAAAGTAATTTTAGCCACCCAAGCTGCAAAGTAAAATGAAGGATAGAAAACGCAAAACGATAGCATTCTTTTCTACCATAGCGTTCCACGTTTTGGCAATCTTCGTTTTGTTGCTTCTAGGCTTGACTTACCCTGAGCCTCCTCCGCAAGAAATTGGCGTGGAAATGAATTTGGGCTCATTAGACGGCTTAGGTAATGCGTTGCCCGGCGAACCCGGTGGCAGTGATGGATATAACATCGTAGCCAATCCCCAAACCGATGACGAGAGCTATGCAACCCAGAGTGCCGAACCTACCAATATCACATCCAAACCTGCAACCACAATCAATAAACCCCAAACCCCCGTAACCAATCCTGCACCTACTCCAGCCATTGACCCAAACGCCTTATACAATAAAGGAAAGGTCAATGCCAATGGCGGTGGCGGGCAAGGCACTGGACAAGGCAGCGGCATAGGTCAAGGAAACAACGGAGGCGGAGGAACAGGCACTGATTTAACTGGCTCAGGCACGTCATTTTCTCTTGGAGACAGGAAGGCAAAATCACTAACCACGCCCACAACTTCAACATCTGAGGTAGGCACTGTAGTTGTTGAGATATTCGTTGGTAGAGATGGTGATGTATTACGAGTAAAGGCTGGAGCAAAAGGCACAACTATTTCAAACGAAAAAGTGTTCCGTGAATGTGAAGCTGCCGCTCGTTCTTCCAAATTCTCATCTAAGACAGATGCAGTCGAAGAACAAAAAGGCACAATCACCTATAATTTCAAGCGTTAGCAGGTATTAGGAAGCCTATTTGCTACCTCATCACGTTAAAACGCCGCCTTGTATCATCAAAAATAACAGGTCTAAGAATTTTATATTTTTCGTACGGCTTTATTGTTACTTAAATCCTCTCGAAATATCAAAGAACCTATCAAAGAAAGCCATCAATTTTTCAAGTACCGTCTCGCGTTTTCTGCTTCGGTCGGCGGTAGGTGTAAAGCGTGATACCGGCGGTAATACCTTGGTTATTCCGGTACCGGTGGTGGCTACGCTACCGTCACGAAACGCATTTTGAATAAATTTATAGGTTTCGCCCTTGTCCAAATTCTCGTCTGAGATTATTTTATCCAACTCTTCTATTTTCTTTTTATCCACAAACTTGCTCCAATCGTCATCCACCACCGAATTGACGTTGAGCGAATCAATAAATTGTACTATAAGTTCTTTCTTATTGCGAAGTTCTACACTTGAATCAATGGCTTTGTTGATGTTTATCAAAATCTCTTTATCCTTAAGGTGGCTATCGTGGTATTGGCGGATTAGTTCCAAGATATAATCAATATTTATCTCCACTTGCTTGATGAGTTCCATCTCAAAAACAATATCGTCATTCACATTTTCCTTGTCCCCCTTACTTTTGTTGCGAAATTCGTTGTATGAATTGATGTAAATGCTGTGATAATCTTGAATATCACGCTCGGTCAGGAGTTCTTTCCCTGAAAATTCATCAAATGTGGTTAAAATATTGCGAATCCTCAATATCCCACCATACAGTTTGATAAACTCTTTTTGATTTTGTTCTCCGATAATGTTTTCTTCTATTGGATATTTTTGCAAAAGCTCGGCAATTAGTTCGGCATAGCCTCGTACCGGTTTTCCATCGTGTTCATATCCATTGTAATAGTCGTCAAACGTTTTGAGCAACACAACGCCTCCTGCTTCTTTGTCGCCAAATAGTGCGATACTTTCGTTGGTCGCTTTTTCAAGATTACGGAAACAGACAATGTTGCCGAATGTCTTTATTGAATTAAGTATGCGGTTGGTGCGAGAATAGGCTTGCAAAAGTCCATGCAGGCGTAAGTTTTTATCTACCCAAAGCGTATTCAATGTGGTGGCGCCGAAGCCGGTGAGGAACATATTTACCACTATCAATAAATCAAGTTCGCGGTTTTTTACTCGTTGGGAAACATCTTTATAGTAGTTTTGAAACTTGTCGCTCGAAGTATCGTAATTCGTTTTGAAAATAGCGTTGTAGTCTTGTATGGCGGTTTCCAAAAAATCACGTAAAGATTGGTCTAACCGACTTGTATCTTCAGAGTTCTCATCGTCAAGCACACTACTGTCATTGCGGACTTGGCTCGCAATTCCCTCCATATCTTCATTTACTCCAAAACTGTATATTGTAGCGACTTTCAACTGTTTATCGCTTGGCAAATCAGCCATCTGTTTCTTAAATTCGGCGTAATATTTTTTTGCAACTTCAATGGAACTGACCGCAAAAATAGAATTGAATCCCGCTAATCGGCGGTCTTTTAGTTGATAGAAACTATTACGCTTGGTTTTTTGGTCGAAATGGTCGAGGATATATTTCACGATATTGGTGATGCGTTCGGGCAATGCCAATGCGTTTTCGCGGTCAATGTCCCAGACTTTTCCTTCGTCTATGTTTTCTTCTTCGCGCATAGTGGCAACATAGTCAATACGAAAAGGCAATACATTTTTATCGGTAATGGCATCTACAATGGTGTAGGTATGTAGTTTGTCTCCAAAAGCCTGTTCGGTAGTTTTCAGATCGGAGCAACCGCTGCTCGAAGAATTGGCAGCAAAGATGGGCGTTCCTGTAAAACCGAAAATGTGATATTTCTTGAAATTTTTCGTAATGGCGGAATGCATATCGCCAAACTGTGAGCGGTGGCACTCATCAAAAATGAGTACAATATGTTTATGTAGAACAGGGTGTAATCTATTTTTAGTAAGAAATACCGTCAGTTTTTGAATTGTAGTAATAATAATTTTTGCATCCGAGTCTTCGAGTTGCTTTTTGAGTATAGCGGTACTTGTGTTGCTGTTTGCTGCCCCTTTTTCAAACTTATCGTATTCCTTCATGGTTTGGTAGTCAAGGTCTTTTCTATCTACCACAAATAAAACTTTGTCAATATATGGTTCTTTGCTTGCTAATTGAGCAGTTTTGAACGAGGTTAAGGTCTTTCCGCTGCCGGTGGTATGCCAGATATAACCGCCTGCTTCTACCTTCCCCATTGTTTTATAATTGGTTGAAACACGTATCCTTTCCAAAATGCGTTCGGTGGCGACAATTTGATAAGGTCGCATTGCTAACAGCATTTTGTCGCTTGTGAAAATGCAATATTTCGTCAGAATATTCAGAATGGTATGTTTGGCAAAGAATGTTCGTCCGAAATCCATTAAATCGGTAATCGGACGATTTTCGGCATCAGCCCACCATGAAGTAAATTCAAATGAATTACTCGTCTTTTTTGATTTTTTGGAGGTTGAATTGGTACTTTCTTTGATATGTTGATTTCGCGTGGTGTTGCTGTAATATTTGGTGTATGTGCCGTTGCTGATTACAAACAGCTGCACATATTCAAACAGTCCGCTGCCTGCCCAAAAACTTTCACGATTGTAGCGATTGATTTGGTTAAAAGCTTCTTTTATATCCACACCTCGCCGTTTCAATTCAACATGCACGAGAGGCAAACCGTTTATCAAAATGGTTACATCATAACGATTGGCACGTTGTCCGGCATCGGTTTCATATTGATTGATAACTTGTAACTTGTTATTGTGTATGTTTCCTTTATCGAGTAGATAAATGTTTTTGGTTGTACCATCGTCACGGGTAAGTAATTGGATATGGTCTTCTTGGATAATGGTTGTCTTTTCTTCAATACCGCTGTTTGGGTTGGCAATTTGGGCTGTGAAAAATCGATCCCATTCACTGTTGGAAAAGATAATATCGTTCAAGTTTTCCAATTGCACACGCAGGTTGGCAATCAAATCCTGTTCCGATTTGAAGGGCAGATACTCGTAGGCTTGCGTTTGCAGTTGCTCAATAAAGGCACGTTCCAAATCGGCTTCACTCTGGTAAGTGATAGCGTGTTTGTCTTTTGTTTTATACTTTGCTACAACTGTGCTGGTTTCATTCTCTACAACTAAATCATACTTCTTTTTCATTATACCGCTGCTTTGAATGTCAATAATTTATTCCTATAATATTCATATTGCTGCCGCCGCATTTTTATTTCGGCAGGCAAACCCACCGAAATATCATTTACCAACGCATCAAATTCATCCAATATCGCTACTATGCGGTTTTGCTCTTCTATCGGCGGAATGGGGATTTTGATTTTTTCCAAGTCTTTTGGAGCGACCTCAATCACTTTTGTTCCTTTGGCAACTTTTCTCTTTTGGTCAAAAAAGTCTTTCGTTTGGAAATAATATGCTAAATATTTAGGATTTTGTTTGTGTTTGAAAATTGTAGAATGTCCGCCGGTTACGATTGTTTCATCACCAAGCCAAGCAACCGTTTTACAAATATCTTCAACATTTTCTCCTGTATTGGCAATAATCAAATCTCCTTTTTCTACTTTCTGCAATTTTTCTGCTAGGTCAGGCAAAACAAACGATTTTGTTTTATCGGTAAATGTTCCATAATATGTATAAATTTGCCCGTAGTGAATGCACCCAACACCACTTTCGGTAAAATCTTTCTTCTGTAAACCGTTTCCTCTCACTAATGTGCCAATTTCCCCCAAACTTTTACTCATTAAACATTTATCATTAACCGTCAATAATTGGTTTTGATAATGCTCATATTGGGTGCGGCGTGCCTCCAGCTCCGCCTCCAGCTCCGCCTCCAGCGAAGTAAATTTATCAAGAATGTTTACTATTTCTTGCTGAACGGGAAGTGGTGGAATGGGAATTTGAAGGGATTTTATTTTTTCACGATTTAATCCCGGAATGCCTGCGCCGTGTTTCAATTCCATTATTTTGGTTTCCATATTTTTCAAAAAGAAATACAGATAACGCTTATCAAGTTCTTTGCTTGTCGGACGAATAACATAACAATGCGCACCTGCCCAAAATTTACTTAAAATCCAATTTACATAACCCGCAGACGCACCGCCCTGCGAAATTGTTATCGTATTTTCTGACTCATTCCATTTGTCAGTATAACCAGACACACCGATTCCGCCATTCATACAAGGAAATTCACCAACTTCCTGCATTTCGCTTTTGTTGAACTGCGTACCTGTATAAATTTCAATTACCTCTCCGAGTTCTCTAAATTCCACGCCATTTGGACAAAGTTGCTGTATTAAAGTTTCTATTTTATTCATTGTAATTTGTTTTCAAATTGAACTGTAAAATATTATTTTTTAATTTCCCAGTGTCCGCCTCTGTCGCCACCAATACGTTCAATAATATTCATCTCTCTCATTTTTTTCATCTCTCTTTCTATTGTTCTATCGGTTGTGTTTAATAATTCTGAAAGTTGTAGAGCAGAAATAGTTTTGTTTGTGGCTATTATTTCTAAGATTTTATTTTGCCTCTCCGACATTTCTCCGACATTTCTCCGACATTTCTCCGACATTTCTCCGACATTCAAAGTATCATTTACACCCAACTTTTCAGGTTCCACAAATTTAATATGTAAATATCTGTTTTTAAGTACATCGTTTTCGCCAAAAAGCAAATTATTAAAGAACCGGTTGAGATATTTCGTAGTAGCATAGATATTATTGGTATGGTCGTTGTAGTTTGCCCTCACAAGTGCGTTGCGGAAATACCAACTGTTTTGCGCAAACATATCGTTTTCCACTTTAAAGCCGAAATTTCGCAAATATTTAATGGTAAATACCGCTGTTGTGCGTGTGTTCCCCTCTCCAAAAGCGTGAATTTGCCACAAACCAGACACAAATTTTGCGATATGCTCCACCTGTTCCTGTTTTGTCAAGCCTTTATATTTGATTTTTTTTTCTTCCCTGAAATCGTATTCAAGCGTTTCCCTTATCAGCGGAGCGGCAGCATAAAGCACGGTTTCGCCGTCAAGCACCCATTCAGATTTGGTAATGTTGTAGTCGCGTATTTTTCCTGCAAATTTATAAACTCCATAAAAAAGCCGTCTGTGAATGTTCAGATATTCGGCAGGCGTGAATGAAAATGTTTTTTCTGACAATACTTCGGCTATGTGGGCAGAAACTTTATCTGCTTCTTCGGTGCGGTTGTCCGTAGAGGCGTGGTGTTTCGTGTCTGTACGATAATAAGCATCTATTCGTTTATTTACTTCGTCAAAAGTAATGTCACCCTCAATGTTTTGCTTGGCAGTTTCAATCAGATACGCAGATGGTTTCAGCCCATCAACCTGTTGCAAACCGATAGCTGTTTGCCAAATCTTACTTTTTTCTATTTTATTTGGTTCGCCTTGTCTTATATATTCGTCAAAATCATTCATTGTTACCTCCTTCCAAATCTGCCACAATAGCATCAATAGCCTTTCGCAATTCATCCTCGCGTCTCACAATTTCAGTGATTTTTATATTCAGTTGGGTAATATCAACTATTTCGCGAGTGTCTTCTTGCTCTACATAACTCGAAACGGCAATGTTGTAGTCGTTTTCGCCGATGTCAGCATTATCAACAAGGTGTGTAAAGTACTCAATATCTTCCCGCTTGATAAAAGCATCCAGAATTTTAAGGCGGTTTTGTTCCGACAGTTTGTTTTTGTTTCCCACATGAACAAA
>JAISLH010000004.1 GCA_031260565.1 Bacteroidales bacterium | reverse complement strand
AGGGCAAAACCAAAAGGTGTGGAAGGTGTTGAAATTCGGGAGTTTGTGGGCGTCAATCCACCTGCGAATGCTGATGAATTTGTTGAGATTTTGAAGGCAACGAAGGCGTTTGTGGAATTAGATTATACGCTTGATGATAAGGGTAAAAACATCTGGTATGTAACACGTTGGTACGGCACACGGGGTCAGCAGGGACAGTGGTCAGACCCAGTGGAGGCAATAGTGAATTAAGAAATCAATTTAATTTTTAATTTAATAATTATAAACAAATGAGAAAAGTATGTTTAATTATGGCATTCGCCCTCGTGGGCTTGAGTGCAAACGCTTATGATTTTTCCGCTGTGAATGATGACGGAAAGACAATTTATTACAACATTACATCGGCAACTGCTCCGATGACCGTAGAGGTAACACGCCCTTATACGGGTAGTTATAGTGGAAGTGTTGTCATTCCTTCTTCTGTGGCTTATAATGGGAATACTTATTCTGTAACGTCAATTGGACAGTATGCTTTTGCTGTTTATGAAGGCAGTGGTTTAACGTCAGTAACTATTCCTAATTCTGTAACGTCAATTGGACAGAATGCTTTTTTTCTTTGTAGTGGTTTAACGTCAGTAACTATTCCTAATTCTGTTACGGAAATTGGACAGAATGCTTTTAGTAATTGTACAGGTTTAACGTCAATAACTATTCCGAATGCTGTTACGTCTATTGGAGATTATGCTTTTCTGTATTGTTATGGTTTAACGTCAGTAACTATTGGTAATTCTGTTACGTCAATTGGAATTAGTGCTTTTTATTGTTGTACTGGTTTAACGTCAGTAACTATTCCGAATTCTGTAACGTCAATTGGAGGTTCTGCTTTTTATGGTTGTACTAGTTTAACGTCAGTAACTATTCCTAATTCTGTAACGTCAATTGGAAATAGTGCTTTTCGTAATTGTAGTGGTTTAACGTCAGTAACAACCAATGCTATTACGCCACCAACTATAGGCTCTTATACTTTTAGTTATATAGGTGCTAATGCTGTTTTCTATGTTCCTTGTGTTAGCGAAGATGATTATTTGGCTGCTCAGTATTGGAGTGAGTTTAATTATGGAGAATGTTTTACAGAAAATGGCTTGAATGATGTTGATGGTGCGGCAGAGGTTAGCATTTATCCAAATCCTGCAAAGGATGTATTGAATATTGGTTGCTCTGATAAGGTTGAAAGCGTTGAAATTTTTAATCTTTTGGGGCAACAGGTTTATGCAGGGATTAAGACAACGATAGATGTTGGCAACTTTGCAAAAGGGAACTATGTTGTGAAAGTTTATACTGATAAAGGTGTAATGACAAGGAAGTTTGTAGTTGAATAATTGAATGACTTCATAAAAGCAAGAAGCCCGATAACTAACGATGTTGTCGGGCTTTTGCTTATTTGTTTGCAAAGAAAGGACAGCCATCTCTCAAACCTTTGCCCTGCTGAAAAATTAGTAAAATGTGGTTAATTCAACTTTTATTACTACCTTTGCAACCTCAAAAAGCCCAAGTGGTGGAATTGGCAGACACGCTACCCTCAGAAGGTAGTGTCCGTACGGACGTGCAAGTTCAAGTCTTGTCTTGGGTACTTTAAAAGATTGACACAAGGAGGAGCAGTATGTTTCTCCTTGTGTCTTTTTGCTGTTAAATATTAAACACATATATTATCATAAATAATAATCCATTTATCACAACCCTTCAATAATTTACCCAAACGCCGTTTTAATTTTCTAAAGTGGCGTTTCAGCGTCACGAAACGCCGCTTCAAGAAATTATTGTGGCGTTTGGGTAAAACCATAAAGGTTGTTTATATTAACAAAAAAAAGGCTTACCCGCTATGAGTAAGCCTTTGTGGTTCAAAAATGAACAATTAGATTATTTGTTACTTCTATCGCCGTTGCCCTTGTGCTCTTTGAATGAAGGCTTATCAGCGTCTAATGAAGGTTTTTCTCTCTTAAATGGAGGTTTTTTGTTATGTCGGTCATCATTACGTTTTCTTGGTTCTGGTTCAACGTAACCTTCGGGTTTCGGAGTGAGTAATTTGGCGGATAGTTTGAACTTTCCAGTCCTCTTATCTATATCCGTAAGTTTCACATCTAACTCATCACCAACTTTGATGACCTCTTCTATGTTCGCAACCTTTTCCCAACGCAAATCAGAAACGTGAATCATTCCGTCCTTACCCGGTAAAAATTCAACGAAAGCACCAAAAGACTGCAAGTTTTTAACCTTTCCGTGATACACTTCGCCCACAACAGGAAGGGTAATGATTGCTTTGATACGGCGTACCGCATCTTCAATACCTTCTTTATTTACAGACGAAATATCAACCGTGCCATATTCTTCCTTATCCTCAATTACAATAACCGTTCCTGTCTCCTTCTGGATTTCTTGAATAATCTTTCCTTGCGGTCCAATCACTGCTCCAATCATATCCTTTGGAATGTGCATTTGGAATACTCTTGGTACGTGAGGTTTGTAGTCTTCTCTTGGTTCAGGTATCGTTTGCTCAATTATGTTCAGGATGTGCATTCGTCCTTCGTTTGCTTGAGCCAAAGCCTTTGCAAGTATCTCATAAGAAAGTCCGTCACACTTTATATCCATTTGACAAGCCGTAATACCATCTCTTGTTCCTGTAACCTTAAAGTCCATATCTCCTAAATGGTCTTCGTCTCCAAGAATATCGGAAAGCACAGCCCATTTTCCGTCTTTTGCAATTAAGCCCATAGCAATGCCGGATACAGGTTTCTTAATCTTAACTCCTGCGTCCATTAACGCCAAACAGCCTGCACAGACCGTAGCCATTGAAGAAGAGCCATTAGATTCCAAAATATCAGAAACTATTCTTATCGTATAAGGGCATTCTTCCTGAGAAGGCAGCACTTGTTTCAAGGCTCTCATAGCAAGATTGCCATGACCTATCTCTCTTCTTGACGTGCCTCTGTTCATCCTTACTTCGCCCGTTGCAAAGCCCGGGAAGTTATAATGAAGAAGGAAGTTATTTTTGCCCTCTATCATTGCCCCGTCTATTATCTGCTCGTCTAATTTTGTTCCAAGCGTACAAGTTGTTAATGATTGTGTTTCCCCTCTTGTGAAGATTGCTGAGCCGTGAGCCAAAGGTAAATAGTCTATTTCTGTCCAAATAGGGCGGATTTCGTCTAATCTCCTCCCGTCAAGCCTTGTTCTTTCGTTCAAAACCATATCTCTCATTGCTTCTTTTTCCACAGCATGGAAATATCGGTCTATCATAAAGCCTTTTTCTGTTACTTCTTCTTCGGTAAGCGTATCTACGAACGCTTGCTTAATTGCTGCAAAGCCTTCACTTCTTTCTGTCTTATTTTTGAGTCCTTTATGTGCCAAGTCATAACATTGCTGATAAACGGCGTTATGAAGCCTTTCTTTTAACTCATCATCGTTTGTTTCGTGGCAATATTCTCTCTTCTGTTCCTTTCCGACCTCACACATCAGCTCATTCATATACTTACAGTGAAGTTTAATGCAATCATGAGCCTGTTTGAGAGCTTCAAGCATTAAATCCTCAGAAACTTCCTTCATTTCGCCTTCAACCATCATAATATTGTCGGCTGTTGCTGCAACAATAAGGTCAAGTTCTGCTCTCTCCATTGCCTCATAAGACGGATTGATTTGAAATGCTCCATCAACATAAGCAATACGACATTCAGATACCGGACCATTAAAAGGAATATCCGACACTGCTATTGCCGAAGCCGCCGCCAAAGCTGCCAAAGCATCGGGTGGAGTGGATTGATCACCTGATATTAAAGTGATTTGAACCTGCACATCTGCATGATAATTCTCTGGGAAGAGCGGACGTAATGCCCTATCAACCAATCGTGCTATCAGAATCTCATATTCAGATGGACGAGCCTCACGTTTGAAAAATCCTCCGGGAAAACGACCTGTTGCCGCATACTTTTCTTGATAATCAACGCTCAAAGGCATAAAATCAACGTTCTCTTTCGCTTCTTTGTTTGCACAAACGGTGGCGAGAATCATAGTATCACCCATTCTTACAACTGCTGAGCCGTCCGCCTGTTTGGCGAGTTTGCCGGTCTCAATTTCCATTTGTCTTCCATCATTTAATGTGAAGACTTTTTTTGTTCCTAACATTTTTCTTTTTGTTATTTACCTCTTCCAGCCGGAGCTTGGCTGGCAATTACTCTTTATTTAATCTTTCAGTAGCTCCTTACCAAAACACAAAAAAAGGCAATCATAAACATAATCACCTCTTACCTTAAATATTTTTACTATTTAATTTCAATTTTACTATTAACCAAATAAGCTATCAGAAAACTACTTTCTGATACCAAGCTCCTTGATTAACTCACGATACTTAACTATATCCCTGTCTTTCAAGTAGTCTAAAAGTCTTCTTCTCTTACCTACCAAACGAACGAGGGAGCGTTGAGTGAATTTATCTTTACGATTCTCCTTCATATGCTCGGTTAGATGTTTTATTCTGAAAGAGAATAATGCTATCTGACCTTCTGTTGAACCTGTGTTGGCAGCATTTCCGCCAAATTGCTTAAAGATTTCTTGTTTCTTTTCGGCTGCTAAATACATATTTACCTACTTTATAATTTATATTATTACTATTAAAATTCCTCAAAATTTGAGCCTGCAAAATTACAACTTTTTTTTGACATAACAAAATAACTGAATAGAAAAAGCAAAAAAGATATAAAAATGGTGGGTTATACTTTGAAAAATTTGGATTGGTTGTACGACATCAGGCAACAATATTTGGGCATACTAAAACGCCGTAATAATTTTCTAAAGTGGCGTTTCGTGACGCTGAAACGCCGCTTTAGCGTC
>JAISLH010000126.1 GCA_031260565.1 Bacteroidales bacterium | reverse complement strand
CCTTCAAAATCTCAACAAATTCATCAGCATTCGCAGGTGGATTGACGCCCACAAACTCCCGAATTTCAACACCTTCCACACCTTTTGGTTTTGCCCTGTGCGATGCATCGGCTTTGATAACAAGTTTAACTCTGTGATTTGCAAGGATTTCAACTTCAACGTATGGAGCTGCCGTTGTCATCTCTATCGGCGTTTTTACATTGTCAATAGCCCGCAAACCCAGCTTTTGACGAAGTGCCGTAGTCGCTGCAGGATTATATTTAATGTACTGATTATAAATCGTTCTAATATCCGTTTCAACCAGCTCCCGATAATAAAAATATTGAGCCTTTGTTGTGCCTGAGTTGTCCTTTTGCACGACATATTTTTCGTGCCACTGCTCAAAGTTATCCCAATGAGCCGTCATAATTTGTTCTGCAAGAGACGGCAAATTCAATGCGTCCGATGTTGCCGTATCCTGAATTTGTTCGCGGAAATTGTCCGCCCAGTTAAAAAACTCCGCATTATTCTGCGGGAAAATAGTTTTTCCTCCCATAACTTGTAAAATTTAATTTATATCTACTTTTATTTAATTTATTTCCTGCTAAAACGAATTTATTTCCTGCTATAATGAATTTATTTCCTGCTAAAACGAATTTATTTCCTGCTATAATGAATTTATTTCCTGCTAAAAAAAAATTATAGCAGGTTATAAAATGGTTATAACCTCTTGAAGAAATATTTTCTGTGGAATAAAAATCAGTACTTGGAGTTGAAAAGTTTTCGGCAGGTCGCCAAACGGAATAAAATATGGTCGTAAAACGTTCATAAACGCTCGCTATTGCATTATTTTGCAGCGAGTTACCCCCCCCCACGAAAATACAGGAGCAGCGAAATAAACAGCGTTTGCGGCTGTTTTAGATAGGATATTTTGAGCGTTTTTAATCATACGTTTTATTACGAATTATTACGATTTGAGACTGCAAAGATACATAAGAATTTTGTAATAAAAGAATTTTTCATCAAAATTTTGTCAGTTAAAAAAAAAGTAGTACCTTTGCAACTTCAAAATCTACCTATAAAAGCATCTGTGGCGGAACTGGTAGACGCGCTAGACTCAAAATCTAGTAAGGTTAAACTTGTGCCGGTTCGATTCCGGCCAGATGTACAAAGGTTTTACAATAAAGGACTTTTCATTGCGAAGAGTCCTTTTTTATTATAGCTTTTCACAATAGGGCTTGGCTGATATAAGGTAAGAAATTAATTTTATAACGACAAACATTTATCTCGTAAAACCAAATAATGACAGCCAAAACATTTGTTTCATTTTAGCTTTGCATACCCCTGCTATATTTAGAACAAAGAACTGGAAAAATAAAACGCCGCTTTAATTTTCTAAAGTGGCGTTTCAGAAAATTTAAACGCCACTTTAGGAAAATAAGGCGGAGCTTCATTTTGACGAGATGGCATAAAAATGGAAGAAACCTTGCCTGCATTGGCATATAACATCAGTACTAACATCTTATCAATGAGCAGAAATTATACAACACGATTTAATTACATATTTTTTTTCGTTGAATTGTTGCATATTTGAAAAATTCTTTTTAATTTTGTCGCCGTAAAAATCATTAAAAAGTAACAAAATATGGATAGGATAAAATCTGTATCTGGCTTCTTCAAGATGTATATAGAGGGCTTTCGCACTATGACGTGGGGCAAGACTCTGTGGATAATAATTCTCATTAAACTTTTCATAATGTTCGCAGTGTTAAAGGTGTTTTTCTTCCCAAATATCCTTAGCAAACGGTTTAATACCAATGAGCAAAAGAGCGAATATGTTAAAGAGCAGCTTATAAATAAACAATAATTATAAAACAATTAACAAAATGAATGTAGATGTATCTTTGATTGATTGGTCACGAGCGCAGTTTGCTCTGACGGCTATGTACCATTGGCTGTTTGTCCCACTCACTTTGGGCTTGGGGGTGATAATGGCTGTTATGGAAAGCCTTTATTACAAAACAGGCAACGAGAAATGGAAACGTACTGCCAAGTTTTGGATGAAACTCTTTGGTGTTAATTTTGCCATTGGTGTCGCAACAGGCATTATCCTTGAATTTGAATTTGGCACTAATTGGTCAAATTATAGTTGGTTTGTCGGGGATATTTTCGGGGCACCGTTGGCTATTGAAGGCATAATAGCATTCTTTATGGAAGCTACATTTATTGCCGTGATGTTCTTTGGTTGGAAGAAAGTAAGCAAAGGATTTCATTTGGCTTCTACTTGGCTTACCGTCTTTGGTGCAACAATTTCTGCTCTATGGATATTGATTGCCAATGCGTGGATGCAGAACCCTGTTGGTATGGAATTCAATCCCGATACCGTCAGAAATGAGATGAATGACTTTTGGGCATTAGCTCTTTCTCCTATTGCTATCAACAAATTTCTACACACTGTTATCTCCTCATGGCTTGTCGGTGCTGCCTTTGTTGTGGGCATAAGCTCATGGTTTTTGTTGAAAAAAAGAGAGAAAGAGTTTTCAATTGATAGCATTAAAATAGCTGCAATAGTAGGTACAATTGGCATAGTTCTTTCTGTTATTACTGGTGACAGCTCCGCTCATCAGGTTGCACAAAAACAACCGATGAAACTTGCGGCTATGGAAGGGCTTTATGACGGAGGCAACGGTGTTGGATTGGTTGCCGTTGGTCTTTTATCCTGTGATAAAGAGCCTAACGATGGTAAAGACCCAGATATTTTCAACATCACATTTCCTAAAATGCTATCATTTCTCGCCAATAGAGATATAGATAGCTATGTTCCCGGTATCAATGACATCATAAATGGTGGCTATCCAACAGAAAAAGGCGTTGCACTCTCCACACAAGAAAAAATGGACAGGGGCAAGCTTGCCATTGCTGCTTTAGCAGACTTCTCAAAAGCTAAAAAAGCCAAAGATAGCACAGCTTTGTATGACGCTAAACAACGACTTGACGAAAACTTCAAATATTTTGGCTATGGATATTTCAAAGCACCTGAAGATGCTGTCCCCAATGTGTCGTTAGTTTTCTATTCTTTCAGAATAATGGTCATTCTTGCTGCCTATTTCTTGCTGTTATTCATCGTGGTTTGGATCATAAATCATAAGAAGAAGTTTGAAAATATGAAGTGGTTGCAATGGGTCTGTTTGCTATCCATTCCTTTGGCGTATATAACCTCTCAAGCAGGTTGGATTGTCGCCGAAGTTGGTCGGCAGCCTTGGGCAATACAGGATATATTGCCGGTAATGGCAGCCGTTTCAGACATAAGTGTAGCTTCTGTTAAGACAACATTCTTTATCTTCCTTGTGCTTCTGACAGTGTTGTTTGTTGCCGAGTTAAGCATAATGATTAAGCAAATCAAATTAGGACCAGAGGCAGAAGATACGCTGCACGGATAAAATAGATTAGTTATAAATTAAAATAAAAAAATAAAGCATTATGGATTATTCATTTTTTCAACATTATTGGTGGTTTCTCATATCATTATTAGGGGCGTTGCTGGTCTTTCTTCTCTTTGTGCAAGGCGGACAATCTTTAATCTATACTTTGTGAAAGAAAGAAGATGAACTACGATTGTTAATAGACTCATTGGGCAAAAAATGGGAGATTACCTTTACAACCTTAGTAACCTTTGGAGGAGCATTTTTTGCATCTTTTCCATTGTTCTACTCCACAAGTTTTGGCGGTGCATACTGGGTTTGGATACTATTATTGCTAACCTTTGTCATTCAAGCCGTCTCCTTTGAATATATATACAAGCAAGGCAACCTCTACGGGCAAAGAACATTCAAATCATTCTTATTTATCAACGGAACACTTGCCCCAGTATTGATAGGAGCAGCTGTATCTACTTTTTTCTATGGGGCGGAGTTTGCTGTCAATAAAGATAACTTAACTGGGGTAATGCCTATCATTTCCTCATGGCAAAATTGTTGGCATGGGTTAGAGGCTGTTGCCGTAGTAGAGAATGTTGTCTTAGGTTTAGCAATCTTTTTCCTTGCACGATGCTTAGCTGCCCTATACTTCATCAACAACATTGACAACACTTCCATAGCCACTAAAGCCAGAAAGCAGCTACTGATTAACGGCATAGGCTTTTTGATTGCTTTTCTATATTATTTGGTGCGTTTGCTACTAAAAAGTGGCTGGAGAGAAGACGCTGTTACAGGTTTAATATCACAAGAACATTGCTTATACTGGCACAACTTACTGCAACTACCTTATGTTACTGCCATATTTTTAGTTGGAGTTGTTTTGGTACTTTATGGCTTTATCAGAACATATTTTGCAAGCCGATGGCGTAAAGGGATATGGTTTGCGGGCATAGGTACGGTCTTTACAGTGCTGGCTTTGCTGCTTTTTGCTGGCTTTAACCATACGGCATATTACCCATCAATTACCGACATGCAATCTTCCTTAACTACTGCCAACAGCTCATCAAGCCTCTTTACCTTAAAGGCAATGAGTGTTGTATCACTCTTTATCCCCTTTGTCCTTGCATACATTTGGTATGTCTGGCGAAAGATGGATAAGAAATAGCGGCACTACAGCGGCAAGTGATGGTGATGTTTCGTGTTTTTTATATATCTTTGCCGCTGTAAATATAAATAACATAAATATGAAGAAAGCTATAATTCTTGGCTTAACAGCCTTATTGTTTGCCGCCTGCGGTAAGGATACGATTGAGAGTTTTAGTATTGATTTTCCTACTCAAAGTGATGAAAAGTCAGATACTATTTCTATGACCATGGACTTGACTGATGCGGTAACAGAAGGGATAATTATTCCGACAAAGCAACAGACAGATGACGGCTTTTTTCACTTCAATGCCACAATAACAAAGGCGGAGAAGATGTATTACAAGATTTATTATCAGAACGAAAGTTATAAGTTTGCCAACGGCGACAGTTTGGATAATGAAAACTTTTATGGCTCGTGGGAAACAACTGAGGATGGGTTTAAGCCTGTGCCTACAGGTGGCAAGATAGAGGACAAATTTCGTATTGTAGGTAATCCGAGAAATGAAAAGATTTATTACGGAGCAGACCCAACATACGAAAATCCTCAAAAACGAATTGAGAATTGCATTGCAGAAATAAAGAAAGACAAGAAATGGTTTAATTACGTTAAAAAAGTATCAGCAGAGAAGAAAGTTTCGATTGATGAGCAATTATTTATGGATGCTTGTTGGGTGGTCAATCTTCGGCAAGAGGGAGAGACTAATAATAGATATAAACGTAACCCAAGAATGGGTGTATATAGCTTTTTATTGGTTGTGGTCAATGAAGAAGCATTGGCAAAGATTCCAAAACAAATTAGTAACATTGCCTTGTCGGATAGTGTTAATGGTTTCATCAATCCATATACTTATTTTCTTTGTGGTGAAGGCAAGAAGATAAAGGGGATTAATAGTTCTGTGGCGAAGACTTTTTTGAAAGTCAAAGCAGTTCTTAATGGTGATAATGGAGTTTATGTTGATATGCTTGCTTATGCTCGGAGTAATTTTAGCATTTATCCGAACAATCCAAAGGTAGGCAATAATGACACCATATATTATAGAGCCGTCTATCAGCAATATTTCCATAACATAGCGCAAGATTATTTTCTAAAAAACATACCTTTGGTGGAAGATGTGATAGGTGATAATTATGACACCAATAAATATAAGCACGCCCTAAAAGAATATGCCAGCTCATCCAAACGTATCATTGACCACCCACAAATAACAGACTACCCTGCTAAAACAATAAAGGTCTGTGACAAGGGCTACATTTCGCTGATCAATCCTGGTAATGCCAACAGGCTACATAATCCAAAAAAAGAGTCTGTTGGAATTAAGACAAGGATAGGTTTCACTTACGGCAAGTTTAGAGGAAAAATAAAGTTCCCTGCTCAACTCAATAAATCAGGAGTATGGAGTGGCTTAACCAATGCTTTTTGGCTTATCTACCAATCTGAGCAAGGCTGGAACAAACGCCGAATATGCTCTGACAAAGGTTATGTTACTTACGAAAAAAACGGTAGTGCAGATGTCAATAGAGAAAAAACGACTAACTACTCTGAGATAGACATTGAAATAATCAAAACCAATAAATATTGGGGAGGAGGTTATGACCCTATTCCTGCTGACTATAATCCCTACAAGACTGATGAGTGTATCCTTGCTTGCACTAACTGGGATTTAGCATGTCCTACGCCTGCCAAATTCTTCAATGGTGGCAGTCATCAGTACAAATATCTCACAAAAGACTTTACTTATGTCCGTTGGTACGACACCTATCGGGCTTTAACCTCACGAGAGACCATTTCAAACAACATCTTCAACAACGAATATTACTATTATGAAATTGAATGGAAGCCTAATGAAATCATTTGGCGAATTGGTGAGAGTCTTGACAAGATGTATGTCGTAGGCTATATGAGTGATAAATTCACTGTCATACCAAATAATCAGATGTTGGCTGTTATGACTCAGGAATGACATTATTCCGAATTCTGGCCTCCCGTTGTCTATGACCAAAACTTCCTTCCTTATCCAAAGAATGACATTGAGGGAAGACTTTACGAAATTGTAATAGAATAAAACAAGATAATGAAAAAGCACATCAGCAAAGGCAAACTCTGCCTGCACATTTTATTTATGGCATTGAGCCTTTTGCCCCTCTGTGTCAGTTGTCAGCAATACAGCAAGGAAGATTTGGAACTGAGAAACAAAATAGGGCAAATGTTTATTGTCGGTTTTCGAGGCTACGAACTGGAAACAAACAGTACTATTTACAAACTGATAACACAAAACAACATCGGCGGCGTCATTCTCTTTGATTACGACGTGCCAAGCAAAGGAAAAAAGCAACGTAACATTTCCTCCCCACAGCAGTTGCAAACGCTATGTACCCAACTTCAAAAGGCAGGCAATTATCACCTCTTCATATCCATAGACCAAGAGGGAGGTAAGGTATCACGCTTGAAAGAAAAGTACGGTTTCCCACCAACGGTCTCAGCAGAGTTTCTTGGCGAAAACAATAAGCCTCAAACCACAGCCTCCTATGCAGTAAGGACAGCCGAATTGTTACAATCATTAGGCATAAATCTCAACTTTGCACCCTGTGTTGATGTTAATATCAACCCTGATTGCCCTGTCATTGGAGCTATTGAGCGTAGTTTTTCTGCCAATTCGCAGGTTGTTGCCGCTAATGCAAAGATTTGGATAGAGCAGTCGCACAACAAGGGCATAATATCGGCTATCAAGCATTTTCCCGGTCATGGCAGCAGCACGAAAGACACGCATAAAGGAATAGTTGATGTTTCCCAAACATACAATTCCCAAGAGCTTGAACCATTTCGTTCATTGATTAAAGAAGATATTGTGGAGATGGTTATGACGTCTCACATCTTCAACTCACAATTTGATAATGAATATCCTGCAACCCTTTCCTACGCCACGCTAACCAATATCCTGAGAGTACAAATGGGCTTCAACGGCGTAATTGTCTCTGACGATATGGCTATGGGAGCGATTGCAAAGGAATACGACTTGACGCTGGCATTACAAAAGGCTGTTGAGGCTGGCGTAAATCTGTTTATCCTTTCCAACAATGGCGACAAATATGACGAGGATATAGCCTTCAAAGCCATTGATACGATATATAAACTTGTCAAAAGCGGCAAATTAGACCGCAAATACATCATTGAGTCCTACGCTAAGATAGAACAATTAAAGGCAAAGTACGGATTATAAGCCCCAAACCTTATTACAACTTAGCATAATGCTACGTGATAACTGCATAAGTCTCTTGGGAAACTGAGGCAGATAAAATCCATTCCTGACAACTTAAAATCCATGGATTCTAACTTAAAATCCATGGATTCTAACTTGAAATCCATGGACTACGACTTGAAATCCATGGATTATGACTTGAAATCCATGGATTATGACTTAAAATCCATGGATAATTAAGGGTAAAATATGAATTATTAGTCGTTAAAACTCCTGCGGCAGAAAGATGTATTCCATTGCTTTCTTGCTGTTTTCGTCTGTGATGACTTTGAATGGCGGCTCAGGGAAAAGGTTTATGTAATAATTGTCGTCAGATGTCGGCGTGATGCCTTTAAGAGCCTGTGATGAGGCATAAAAGTTTGTCTTTTCATTAAGACGTAAGAATGTAGTGCCGTTACTTAACTCAACAAGATATTCATAATCTCTAAGCACATTGACAACCCTTTCATCATTGAGGACAACTACCGTCTGCTTGCCTTTGGAATAGAAATAACTTATCGCTCCAATATCAACAAAGGTATCTCCTTCCGCTTCAAACAACGCAACTTCAAAGGTAATATTAACATCATTGACATAAGTCTGTCGGGCTATAGTTCGCTGACTTTCGTCATAGATGTTCCACAAACCATCTTTCTTATCACCCTTATATTGACCTGTGATATACAATTCTCCGCTCCGCCAGTACTCTTTATATTCCCCTTCTCGCAAATCGTCCTTGTAGTTACAATAAAAATAGTTGCCATCGTGCGTTCTCTGTAAGCATAAGCCGTTTTTCCTGTTGTTGGTATAGCGAATTTCCTCTACAACCTTGCCTTCTCCGTTGAAGACCTTCCATATCCCTTCTTTTGAGCCTTTGTGATAGAAGTTTTCATTCAGTTTTATGCCCTCTTGTGTGTAAGTTATCCATAAGCTATCCTTTTTCTTGTCAAGGTAAAAGCCCTCAGCCATTTTCTCACCACTTGGATAAAACACAGACGTAAAGCCTCTCCTGCCCTTGTCGCTAAAATCAGTAACTGCCTTCATCCTGCCCTTTGCGTCATAGTAGGTAAAAGTTCCTTCCTCATAGCCGTCTTTGAAATTTCCTTCTACTCTTCCTTTTTTGTTCGTCTGTACCCAATGTCCTTGCTTTTTGCCCTTGTCATCTGTCTTATTTTGACAAAAAGCACTAAAAGAAAGAAAAGCCACCAATAAAAAACTACATATTTTCTTCATCTCTGATATATTTTGCGAATTGTAATAACGAATTAAACCTCATATTTATTATTCTTGGATATTGGCGAGGCAGTTTTGGAGAATCATCTATCAAAATGGTCTTCATCTTAAGCCATTTGCCAAAGAGCATATCTGAAAAAGAGTCTCCTGCCATTATGCTGTCCTTAAATCTAATCTGCGGATACAGCCTCCGAGCTTTAAGCCCCATACCCACGCTTGGCTTGCGGCAGAAAGAATGCTCATTCCGCAATGCCGAACAATGTAAAACGGCGTCTATCCTGCCGCCAGTCTTTGCCAGCTCTTCTTTCATCTTATCGGATATTAAGCTAAAATCCTCTTCTGTCATAATCCTTTTGCCTATCCCCTGCTGGTTGGTTACGACAATAATCGTCTCAAAGTGCTGAGAAAGGATTTGAATTGCCTCCAATACGCCATCTTCAAATACAAACTCGTCCCACGAACGAACATATCCGTCAATTATCCTTTTGTTTATAACTCCATCTCGGTCTAAAAACAGGGTCATCTTGTTCTTTTATTGATTTAAGAAGCTGCAAAGGTATATAAAAAAGGGGCATAATGGACAAATTTAGTGCTATTTTGGTTTATTCCTCATTTGTTATAACTTCTCCAAACGCCGCTTTAACTTACCCAAACATCATTTTATTTTGCTGAAGTGGCGTTTAAAATCTGGTAGGTATATACCAAAAATTCGGTAGGTATATACCAAACGAAAATTTGGTATATAGCAAATGAGCGTTTGGTATATACCTACCGAAT
>JAISLH010000110.1 GCA_031260565.1 Bacteroidales bacterium | reverse complement strand
CAGCGGGATTGATGTTTTGCTGATGTCAGAGAATACTTACGAGGCTCAAAATGCTGTTTTGCAGGCGGTAGAGCAAGGGCAGCTGAGCGAAAAGCTGATAAATGACAAGTGTAGAAAAGTTCTGAGCTGGAAATACGATATGGGGCTGTTCGCAAATGTGATAACGCCAAACCGAAATCAAAAACCGCTGATAGATAATGCTATTTTGGAAGACGCAAAAGCCATAGACTCAGCACTCTCTTACCATTTGCTGACGCTGTTGCGAAATGATGATGAGGTCTTACCTCTCAATGCTGCGTCAAAACAAAATATCTGCTTCCTGCCTTGCGACAATACGAAATTTGACAGCCTTATTGCCGAACTAAAACGCCATTATCCGATAACGATAGCTGATTCTGCGACAGTGATTGACAGCAACGCCATCGTCTTACTTGCTGTTGGCGGGTCAATAAGCCAGAATGCTTCCACTAATTATGGTGTCAGTCAAGCGGTTGTTTCAAAACTGAGTTGTCTTTCAAAGCAATACAAAAACAGTGTTTTGTTGCTGCTTGCCAATCCTTACGTTCTCAAGTCCATAGACAGCCTTGACTTTAAGGCAATAGTCGTTGCCTATCAGACAAATCAAACTTTACAGACGGCAGTTGGTAAAGCAATTTTTGAAAACAAAACTTATACGGCGTCTTTGCCCGTTACCGCTTCGGAAAAGTATGGGGTAGGGGAGCGATATAAGAAAAAAATACCGCCTTATGACTATTCCGATGTGGCAAAAGCAGGTCTTGATGTTGAGAAGTTTCGCCTGATTGACTCCATTGCCAATATGGGCGTAAGTAAAATGGCGTATCCGGGTTGCCAAATAGTCGTTTATAAGGATTCTTCTTTGGTTTTCAGTCGCAATTATGGCTATCAGACTTATGATTCTACTGCTTTGGTTAGCGACACGACTACTTACGATTTGGCTTCTCTGACAAAGATATTTGCAACGACTCTTTCGGTGATGAAATTGTTTGAAGACGGCAAGTTAGATCTTGATGATAAGCTCTCTAAATTCTTACCTTACTTACGCAAAACAAACAAAGCAAACATCACAATCAAGGAAGTAATGTCTCATTTCGCTCGTTTGAAGGCGTGGTATCCTTTTTACAAAGAGCAAATGCAAGCTCCCGATAGTTTAAAAGCCACTTATGACCGCCAATATATCCTTTCGGCAATCGCAAAGACTGAGCTGGGAGAGAAAAACAAATATCTGTATAGCGATTTGGGCTTTATACTGCTCGGAGATTTGGTTGAAGTGGTAAGCAAACAGCCTCTTGACGAATTTGTTTGGGATAACTTTTACGCCAAACTTGGCTTGCAACGCACGACCTTTAATCCTGAGGGCGTCATATCCGATAGCCTCATCGCACCTACTGAAAACGATACCCTGTGGCGAAGAACCCTTGTGCGGGGACAGGTTCATGACCAGACGTCTTTTCTTTTGGGCGGCGTAGCTGGGCATGCCGGTTTGTTCTCATCTGCTAAGGAGGTGGCGGTTCTTTGTCATCTTTTGCTTTATGGCTCTTATGACGGCGTGCAATACTTGAAGCCTTCAACGATTGCGACCTTTAACCATCGTTATTATGCAAAAAAAATGAACAGACGAGCCTTAGGCTTTGACAAACCACTGATAAATGACAAGTCTTCTCATTGTTCAAAGTTTGCATCTCAGGCAAGCTTTGGTCATAGTGGCTTTACGGGAACTTACTTTTGGATAGACCCGGAGCAAAATCTTATCTACGTCTTCCTTTCCAACAGAGTATATCCTGATGCCAGCAATAACAAACTTTCAAATTTGGATATACGTACCAATATCAATGATTTGATATATGAAGCGTTGAAAAGGTAATGGTATTGTCAAGCAGTATTGCTGTCTTGTTTGACTTTTTTGTACTTTTGCAGCCTAAAACCAATGATTATGCAAGAAGATATTATAACCAAACTTCTCAATCGTAGAACGATACGCCAATACAGCGATAAGCAAATTAGTGATGATATGCTTAATACAATAATTGAGGCGGGTATTCGTGCGTCTAACTGCGGCAATATGCAGATTTACAGCATCATTATCACCAAAGACAAAAGCCGAAAGCAAGAGCTGGCGAAGTTTCATTTCAATCAGCCAATGGTAGAGCAAGCTTCGGTGGTTTTAACGGTCTGTGCAGATGTCAATCGCTTTGAAAAGTGGTGCTTAAATCGTAATGCAGAGCCTTGTTATTCAAATTTCCTTTGGCTCAATGTTGGTACGGTTGATGCCACTGTTGCTTCGCAGGCTATGTGTGTTGCAGCGGAGGCTATGGGGCTTGGTATCTGTTATCTGGGAACTGTTACCTATATGGCAAAACAAATAGCTGACTTTCTCAATCTTCCCAAGGGGGTAGTGCCTGTAACGACTATTACCATAGGTTACCCATCGGAAAACCCGCCTCTAACAGAGCGGCTGCCGATGAAGGCTGTGGTGCATAACGAAACTTATAAAGATTATTCGCAAGCGGACATTGAGGATATTTATGGAGAGTTTGAGCAACTTGAAACCTCAAAGCAATACGTTAAAGAGAACGATCAGGAAAATCTTGCACAGGTCTTCACTAATTGTCGTTACAAAAAGGAAGATAACTTAGCCTTTGGGCAGAGTTATTTGGAGTTTATAAAGGAGCAGGGTTTCTTTTAGAACTGATAAGCTAATGTTAGCTTGACGTAGTTGTTGTAATGAGCGTTAGTTTCGGCAGGTCGCAAGCCGAAGAACGTTAAATCGCCTTTGTAGATGCTAAATGCAGAATAATTATATGCAATATTAACACTCCAATTATCAGAAAAGCGATAGTCCAAACCAGCAGACAATTCGGTAGAAAAGGCTCTGAAAGGGGATGATTCTTCATTTGCCGTTATTGCTATACCGGCTCCTGATTGCGAACTGCTGACCAAAACAGACGGAACAAGACCTGCCCGCAGGTAAAGATTATTCCACACCCCTATAACATAATAAAGCGACAGGTCAATGTAGGATAAGGAAATGGAAACAGGAAAGTTACCGGCGTTATTAGTCGGTTTGCTGCCCTTTGTGGTGAAAGCCAGCTCACCTTGCAGCATTCCTGTTTTGAGAGATCTATTAACGAAGACGCCAGCTGTGATACCGACTTTATGAAACCCGCTTTGGTCATCGCCATCTACCTGAGACGGCACAGCACCTGCAAACAAGCCTGCCTTGAAGTCTTGTGCCTGTGTTGCGGAGGCAAGACTTAGGGTGGCTATAACGATGATAAATAAAAATCTTTTACTCATAGTGTGTTATTTTTTTGTTTCGTGATATTCTTTTTCAGTGTTTATGTTCCATATTTCATTCTTATCGCTCGTCTTTCCTAAGATATGATTAGCTGCTTCTATGCCTGTGAGCATTGAATGATCCATATTGTTGTACCGATGTTGTCCATTGCGTCCTATACAATAGAGATTGTCAATAGTATTTAAGAAATCAATAACTTTTTGTAGTTGATAGTAGCTGCCATAGTAAGAAGGGTAAGCCTTTTTGACCCTTACCCTTACAGCATCTTTGACATCGCTTTTGTCAATTATGCCTGTTGAAGCAAGTTCATCAACAGCAAACTTAATAAAATCCTCATCACTCATCTCCCATAAGTTATCTCCTTCATCACAAAAGTACTCTAAGCCAATCCAAACCATATTCTCAAGGTCTTTTACCATATAAGGAGACCAGTTATTGAAGATTTGCAGCCGCCCTACTTTCACATCGGCTTCCTGAATATAAATCCATGTGTCAGGAACGATGTTGTGCCAAGTCTTTATCTTAGTTTCATTCTTTATAGCAAGCTTATTGACAAGCAAACCAACGGTCATAAAGTCTCTGTAAGGCAAATTGGCTGCTACCTGTTTAACCTCATCGGGTACTTCAATCCCAGCAATAGCCTGAACTAAATCCTTAATGGGCATAGACGAAATAAGGTAATCACAAGCAATAGTCTGCTCGCCGTTATCGTTTTTTACAACGGCAGAAACGACCTTATTGTTCTCTATATTTAGTCTTATCAAGCAATGATTGGTCTTAATGGCTACGCCTTTGTTTGTTATGTCTGCCGCAACTGCTTCCCAAAGCTGTCCCGGTCCATATTTAGGGTAGATGAAACTTTCTATAAGTGAAGTCTCTGTATCTTTCTGCGAAATGGATTTGCTTTTGAAAGGTTTGTAAAGAACATTCTTCACAAGCTCCATTAAACTTAATCCCTTTACTCGCTGTGAGCCCCAATCCGCACCAAGTTTAGAAGGATGTACTCCCCAAATCTTTTCTGTATAATTCTCAAAAAACATCTCATAAAGAGGTTTGCCGAAGCGGTTGATGTAAAAGTTTTCAAGCGATGTTTCTTTTCTCTTTCGTATAACAGAAAAAATGTACCCGAAACCTGCCTTTAACGTCCGCCATAACCCCATATTAGTAAAGGTTTCAAGCCGTAAAGAAATAGGATAGTCAAAGAACTTGCGAAGATAAAATATTCTGGAAACACGATTGCGAACAAGCATTACCTTATCACTTTGCTCAGGATTTGCTCCGCCTTGTTGATATTGCTTATCTCTTTTAAGAAGAATGTCGTCAATGGAGTCTGCCCCCTGTAAGGGAAGAATATTTACCCACCATTGCATAATACTATCGTCTTTAGAAAAGAAACGATGTCCGCCCAAGTCCATTCTGTTTCCTTTATATTCTATTGTCTTTGATATACCTCCTACCTGTTTGTTCTCTTCAAGTATAGTTATTTGATAATTGTCTTCCTTAGCAAGCTCATATCCTGCCGTTAGCCCAGCAGGTCCTGCTCCAACAATCACAACTTGTTTTTTATCCATTATTTTTTTTGTTTTCGGACGAACAAACATATTTTACGTGTTAAAACTGTTTGCAAAGGTAACATTTTTTTTAATATCCACAACCTATGGTTTTGTTACACTTTCCTCAAACGCCACTTTAACTTACGCAAATGCCGTTTTATTTTCACCAAACGCCTTTACAAATTTGTTTGATGTACATCTTATTTTACTTAGATGTACATCAAAAATAAATAAGACGTACATCAAAATAAAATAAGATGTACATCTAAGTAAAATAAGATGTACATCAAACAAAAATGAAACGCCACTTCGGCAAAATAAAATAGCATTTGGGTAAATTAAAGTGGCGTTTGGGTAAAATGAAAGACTATTTTGTAATTGTAATGTGAGGCACAGGCATAAAAAAAGGGTAAGAAGCTAATCTTACCCTTTTGGTTAATGGTCTGTTGCGTTAGTTGTATTCGGCAAGTATTTCCTTTACTTTGTCGGTTGTAATACGTCCATAGACCTTTTCGCCTATCAACACAACCGGTGCCAAACCACACGCTCCTACACAACGAAGACAGTTCAATGAAAACTTGCCGTCAGGCGTTGTTTCGCCGACTACAATGTTTAATTGACGTTTGAATTCGTCCAAAATCTTCTCCGAACCGCGTACATAGCAAGCTGTACCCATACAAATTGATATAGGATGCTCACCTTTTGGTATCATAGTGAAGAAAGAGTAGAAAGTAACGATGCCATATACCGTAGCAACGGACATATTCAACTCTTTGGCTATAACTTCTTGCACTTCGGCAGGCAGATAGCCCAATTCACCTTGTACCTTATGTAGAACGTTTATCACTTCCCCTGGCTTATTGCTAAAGAAAGCACAGATTTCTTTAATCTTATTTATTTTATCTTCTGCTAATTTTACTTTTATCATGATTGTAACATTTTAACCTTCTACTTCTATTTGTTTTGACTTATCAAAATAATGAGTGTGCAATAAGTGATGAGACTTTTCACCACATGGTTTGCCCAAGAACTCATCATAAAGTTGCTTGATGTAAGGATTTTCGTGTGATTTACGAATTGGTTTGCCAGCATCTTCACGATAAATAGCCTCAAACCTCTTCTCAACTTTTGAAAAATCCCCGTGATGGAAAGGCTGACCTGCTCCACCGACACAGCCACCGGGACAAGCCATAACTTCTATTGCGTGGAAGTTAGCCTCGCCGTTGCGAACCATATCAAGCAATCTGCGAGCATTACCCAAGCCGTGTGCAATGCCGATATGAATAGGTGTTCCGTTGAAATCAACCGTTGCTGAGCGTACCCCTTCCAAGCCTCTTAAAGCTGTGAAATCAACTTTGTCAAGAGTCTTTCCTGTGAAAACTTCATACGCTGTACGGGTTGCTGCTTCAATCACACCGCCTGTTGCTCCGAAGATAACAGCCGCACCTGTTGATGCTCCAAGTGGGTTGTCAAAATCTTCCTCAGCAAGAGAGTTGAAGTCAATGTTAAATTGTTTGATAAGCTCAGCCAATTCACGAGTGGTGATAGAGTAATCCACATCAGGGTTTCCGTTTTCCTTAAACTCGTCTCTTTGGCATTCAAACTTCTTAGCAACACATGGCATAACAGAAACAACGACCATATCCTCCCTCTTTACGCCTATCTTCTCAGCCCAGTAGCTTTTGGCAATAGCACCAAACATTTGTTGAGGAGATTTTGCAGTGGAAGGCACGTCAAGCATATCTGTATAGTTAGTTTCAAAGAAATTAACCCAGCCAGGGCAACATGAGGTAAGTATAGGTAATCTTACTGATTTATCACCAGCCATAACCTTACTGATACGCTCCAATAGCTCCGTTCCTTCCTCCATAATGGTAAGGTCAGCGGCAAAGTCAGTATCAAAAACGTAATCAAAACCTATTCTACGTAAAGCAGCAGCCATTTGTCCGGTAACAATCGTTCCCGGTTCCAAGCCAAACTCTTCTCCTAACGCTACACGAACGGCAGGAGCTGTCTGAACGACAACCGTCTTTGCAGGGTTGCTGATAGCTTGTATCACCTGACGAGTCTGATTAACTTCACTCAATGCTCCAACAGGACAAGCCTGAACACATTGTCCGCACATAGTACAAGTAGAATGTGCCAAGTCTTGTTCAAAAGCAGTTGCAACAACAGCCATAAAGCCACGATTAACTGCCGACAATGCTCCTACGGTCTGCAATTTGTTACATACCGTTTCACAACGGCGACACATAATACACTTATTCATTTCACGAATAATAGCAGGTGAGTCGTCTTTTTTGTACATTGATTGCTCTCCTTTGAAAGGAATATCCCTTATGCCCAACTTTTGAGCCAAAGTTTGCAATTCACACTTACCACTCTTAGAGCAAATCAAGCAAGAAGCAGGGTGGTCGGACAACAAAAGCTCAACAACAGTACGTCTTGCATTAACAACACGCAAGGAGTGAGTCTTTATCTCCATACCTTCCATTACTTCGGTTGCACAGGCAGGTGCGAGGTTTTTCCTTCCTGCTACCTCCACAACACAAACGCGACAGCCACCGGGTCTATTTTCCAACTGCTGCCCATTTAACTCATAATAACAAAGAGTAGGTATTTCTATGCCCACAGCACGAGCAGCCTTCAATATCATCTGACCTTTCTGTGCTTGTACAGGCTTATCATCTATTTTTATATTTACAAATTCCATTTTAAGTCTTCCTTTATTTGATACTTATTGCATTAAACTTACACCTCTCAATACAAGCACCACACTTGATACACAATTCCGTATTGATAACATGAGGCATCTTCTTTTCGCCTGAGATAGCATTGACAGGACAGTTTCTAGCACAAGCCGTACAGCCTACGCAATGCTCCGCATCAATGACATATTTCATTAACGACTTGCAAACACCAGCACTACATTTCTTATCTCTCACGTGTTCCAAATACTCGTTTCCAAAGTTATCCAAAGTAGATAAAACAGGATTTGGACTTGTCTGTCCCAATCCGCAAAGAGCCGTATCCTTAATGACAGCCGCAAGATTACGTAAGGCTTCAAGGTCTGCCATTGTTCCGTTTCCTTTGGTTATCTTGTCAAGAATTTCACTCAAACGCTTGTTGCCAATACGACAAGGAGTACATTTGCCACAAGATTCCTCAACTGTAAATTCCAAATAGAACTTAGCAATAGAAACCATACAGGAAGTATCGTCCATAACAACCATACCGCCTGAGCCCATCATAGAGCCTGCTGCAATAAGGTTATCATAGTCTATTGGAGTATCAAGATGCTTTTCTGTCAAACAGCCTCCCGAAGGACCTCCTGTTTGAACAGCCTTAAAGGCTCTGCCGTTCTTAATACCACCACCGATTTCATAAATAACTTCTCTTAGCGTGATACCCATAGGAACTTCTATCAAACCTACATTGTTGATTTGTCCTGCAAGAGCAAATACCTTTGTTCCCTTAGACTTTTCAGTACCAATCTTGCTAAACCAATCTGCTCCCTTCAAAATAATGATAGGAATGTTGGCATAAGTCTCAACGTTATTAACATTGGTTGGCTTTTGCATATAACCGCTTTGAGCAGGGAAAGGCGGCTTGAAGGTAGGCTCACCTCTCAATCCTTCCATAGAGTGTATCAAGGCTGTCTCTTCTCCACAGACAAAAGCACCTGCACCATAACGTAACTCAATATCAAAATCAAATCCGCTACCAAAGATGTCCTTGCCCAGCAAACCATATTCTCTTGCCTGTCCGATTGCAACCTGCAAACGATGGATAGCCAAAGGATACTCAGCACGAATATAAATCAAACCTTTTGTTGCTCCGATAGCAAAGCCGTTAATGGTCATTGCCTCAATCACCGAATGTGGGTCTCCCTCTAAGATACTTCTATCCATAAAAGCACCGGGGTCTCCTTCATCTGCATTGCAAACGACATATTTCTGGTCGGCATGGTTTTTGGAAGCTATCTCCCATTTCAAACCTGTTGGAAAACCTCCGCCTCCACGACCACGTAAGCCCGAACGCTTAACCTCATCAATAACCTGTTCAGCAGTCATCTCGGTTAAAACTTTAGCTATGGCAGCATAACCCTCATTGGAAACATACTCATCTATGTTTTCAGGGTCAATGAAGCCACAGTTACGTAAAGCAATACGAAGTTGCTTCTTGTAGAAACCCATGTGCTTGCTGTCCGATATGCGTTCTTTGTTTTCAGGGTCGGTGTAAAGCAAACGAGTTACCTTACGCCCCTTGATAACGTGTTCAGCCACGATAGTCGCAGCATCTTCGGGCTTAACTTCTGTATAGAATGTATTGTCAGGCATAACCTTTACAATAGGTCCTTTTTCACAGAAACCAAAGCAACCCGTCAAGATAACCTGAACGTCATTGTTCAAACCTTGCTTGCTTAGCTCTTCGTTCAAATTGGAAACAATTTGAGCACTTGCCGATGCACTACAGCCTGTTCCTCCACAGACTAAGAGGTGCATTTTGTATTTCGCCATTTTCTTTCCTCCTGTTAAGTTAGTTTTTTTGTACTGTTTCGTAATTAACAGGTATGATGCCTTCCACCAATTCGCCGTTCTTGATATATTTTTCAATAATCTCGTCAGCTTTTTTAACATCAACGTAGCCGAAGACGATAGGGTCTTTACCGGGAACGGTAACTTCTATTGTCGGCTCTGCATGGCAATAACCCATACAGCCTGTTTGAGTGAGGACAATATCTATTCCCCTTTTCTCCGATTCGGTTAAGAAATAGTCAAAAACCTGCTTTGCACCCGCCGCAATACCGCAAGTAGCCATAGCAACTTTGACCTGAACCAAACCATCTTTGTTACCTTTTGCCCGTGTATCCATTTTCTCTTGGATATTGGTCTTCAAGGCTTTCAAATCTGCTAATGATTTAATTTGTGTCATACTATTTATGTATAAAGTTTATATTAAATTTGTTTTTTTGAGGCTGCAAAGATAGGTATTATTTTTTACATAACAAGCAAGAGGGCAAAGATTTTTTTACACCTTTGGAACGAGTGCAGCCCACGCCGTATCGTTCTTTCAAAAAATTGTTGTAATTTTGCCGAACAAACCACGACAAAAATATGATAAGAAAGGAGAAATTTTGATGTTAGTTTTATATAAGTTCATTGAGATAAAAATGCAACTTTTATGCCGAATGCAAACGTAAAAAGTGCGTAAGGCTGTTATGTAGTCAAGTTTTGGCTTGGCACAACCACTTATGGGGGTAATAGAATGTATTATCCCCATTTTTTTACCCTTTTTGGTCAAAATAAAGCGGCGTTTCGTAAAATTAAAACGCCACTTCAAGAAAATGAAACGGCGTTTGGTCAGAACGAAACGACTTTTGATGTAAATT
>JAISLH010000119.1 GCA_031260565.1 Bacteroidales bacterium | reverse complement strand
AAACGCCACTTTAGCGTCACGAAACGCCGCTTTAGAAAATTAAGGTGGCATCAGGATGAATTAAGACCTTTTTTGACTAAAATTATATGAGAAAAAACTATGATTATTTCACTGACTTTTATCCGCAATTTTACATAGAAAATATCTGAATAAAACTTATAGTTTGATATGCCGCCGACTTACTCCTCTACTTCTACATCAAAAGGCGACCAATCAACGTTTTGGTTGAGCAAATTTGTATAATAGCAAGCGTTGTCAGCGGTTATTTGCTCCCCATTGACACTTTTGATTGTTGCATTTAGTTTATACGGCGGGTTTGTGGTCTTGTTGCGGGCGGCAATGACGAGTTTGTCGCCAATAATCGCCGTTCTGTATTGCAAAGTAGCATAATCAAAAGGCTCTTTTGCAGTATAGTTAGAGCGATATTGTGCATAAAGTTTTTTGTTTTTGAAATCAATCACCCAATTAAAAAGAGAAATGAAATCTATGCCCGCATTATTGAAAGAAACGTCTGTGTAAGCAATATTAGGTATGCAATAAGTTGTGTCCTTGTTAGCGAAACCGACATTCATACTCTTTTTGATTGTCATCTTACTTTCAACAGCTCCATGCACATCACGACTCATCACCCCCTCCAAAACAACATCGGTTGCCTCTTTTCGCTTTTGCTTCATCTTGTCTATCATTAAACCTGTTTGTTGTGTGTTTCCGGTATCAAAAATAAACTTTAACTCCTTCCCATTAACCGTTAAGTATATGTAAATCATACCCGTAAATCTGTTAAATAATGATTTGACTTCAAAAAATCGGGCTATATCAAATTTAGATATGCTTTCCTTTAACTGAATTTCGCTTTTGTCAAAATCTAACAACAAAATATGATTATTCTTAGCCAGAGCCTGAGTGCCAAGTAACGTAGGCATTTTCTTTTCACAAGGCATAACGTCCGTAAATATCTTTGTAGCAACGTGGTCTGTCCATTTGAAGAAATCTGTTTCCACATCAGTTGCCACAGGCTTTCTATATATGGTTTGTGCATTTACTGCACCGATCACAAATGACTTCAAGGCTTCTGCTTCCTTAGGGTCGGAGGTATCAAACATTATAAAGTACGAAGTAACACCGCTATCAAACAAAATAGTATCAACTTTGCCATTGACCATTGCCGATAGCCATATTCCATTCTTAAAGATGAAGCTGTGCTTGTTGTTGTCCCATTCTTCTTTTTGAACTTTCTGTATTCTGCTCCTAATTTCGGCTTCTTTGGAGATGTTTCCTATAAAGCTGCAAGAGCCAAGCGTTAAACTGATGGCAATGATTGACGCTAATTTTTTCATATTTTGATTATTTTATTGGGCGTTTGGTTCTGGCAAACGTCTATTTAATGGTGTCGTAGTCCTTAGGGATTGAGAAGGGAATTGATATGGGTACGTTGATTTGCTGATCGCTGAATTTTATTGTTATTTCTTCCAAGCGGTTATTAAGTTTGGCTTTGGTGGTCAGTTGTTTTGGGAAAGTGAAGCGGTTAATGGTTGTTACGCCCTGCGGTAAGAACTGCACCTCCATTTGTTTTTCCGATTTGAAACTGCTCTGTGCCGTATCCAAAAGGACTTTCTGAGCAACGGCAAAGGATAGCGGCAAGCCAAAATGCTGCTCTAATGTGTTATAATCTCCTATTAAGACTTCCTTTTGAAGTTTATTGATAGCGAAAACAGAGTCTTTGGTCATCAGAAGCCTTGCCGCCTCAAAGCCAAAGCCCGTTAGCGAAACCCAAATCACCGAATCCTTTTGCAGTCTGACCTGTCCCTTGAAAGGAATGGAATTATAAGTGCCTGAAATCTTCGTTGTATAGGTTTCAAATGTGGTTTGATTTTGCTTGTCTGCCGTTTGCTTGGACTGAATGTCGGCTTGCGGCGACTGAACCTTGCAACCGACAAACAAAAGCGAGATAGCGATGAAGAATATTAGCCTTTTCATAGTTTATGGTTTATTTTCCAATGCTTTAAGTATTGCTTCATAATGCTCCTGCTCTGCCTGAGACCAGCTTTGTTTATCCTGCAAAACTTTATCCATCGCTTGCTTTGCCTCTTGGTAACGTCCCTTTTGGTAAAGTATCCAAGCGTAGGTATCAACATAGATATGGTTTTGTGGAAATCTTGTAACAACCTGATGTGATAGTGCTTCGGCACGGTCGAGATTAGTATTGCGTAACGAAAGGTAATAGGCGTAGTTATTCATTGACATATACTGAGTGGAGTCCAAAGCAATGGTCTTCTCAAAATAATAGTCGCTGCTGTCTAAAGCCCCTGCCTTATAATAAGTCTCAGCAAGGTTGGCATAGAAATCAACGAGCATGGGCTTGTTGTTAAAGACTATTTTCTCACCCTGATGTAAGGCAGCAATGGCTTGTGGATACGCCCCCTTCAACATAAGATTAACTCCCTTGAAAAGATAAGGCAGCGGTTGCTCCGGGTACAATTCTATTGTCCTTTCTGCAACAGCTATAACTCTGTCAAGGTTAGATTCCTCGCTTGACAACGCTGATTGTGCAAAAAGCAAATTTTGATACAGGTCAAAGTCCTTTTCGCCTAACTCAATAGCCTTATAAATTGATAAAACAGCGTTTTCAAAATCATCTTTCCTTAGATAGCCTGTTGAAAGCAGTGCCCAAATCTCCCCTTCACTTGTATTGACCTTGCTAATCTCCTGTAACAAAGAGAAGAAACGCTCAAAATCTTCCCTGTTATTACCAACGCCTTCGCCATAAACCGATATAATGACCTGTAATTTGGTACGTGCGTCAAGTCCTGCGTTCTTTGCCGTTCGCATAAGATACTCATAGCAAAGCGTTTTGTTCTTTTGAGAAAGGTAATAGTTGGCAAGAGCAATCTGAACAAAAGGATCATCGGGATTAGACTCTTCTACCTGCCTGTAATATGTATATGCCTTGTTATAGTCCTTTGCCTGCATAGCCATTTCCGCCAAAATGGAGTTGTATTTTGTCTCATCAGGGTATTGTTTGGCTAATTTAACAATCTCTTGCTCCGCCTTGTCTTTCTTATCCTGCATATTGTAGATGGAAAACTTCGGCATAGAAATCTCTTCACTCACTCCCCAACGCTGCTCCATACGATTAAGAGTTTGAATCATCTTATCGTAGTTTTCGCACTGGTGATAGATTTCAACAAGAGTCTGGTAAAGCTCAATTCTGTCAGGGTTGCGTTTGATAAGTTGCTCATATACATCGGCAGACTGCTCATACATCCGCATAACATAGTACATCTGACCAAGCTGAATGCGATACCATATATTGTCAGGGGATAACGCCACTGCCTTTTTTGCTGACGCCTCAGCCTTATCCCAATTCTGCACGGAGAAAGCAATGACGCTCATTTTGCTATAAGCAACGGCATTGTCAGGGTCTTTGTCCAAGACGGCGTTATAAAGTTTCTCCGCTTCAATATTGTTTCCTATGTCGCTCTGAGTTAATGCCCGCAGAAGCAAATCGTCAATCTCCAATCTCTCTTTTGAGTATTGGACAACATTGCCTTTTTGTGGTGTTTTGCAAGAAACAAAGGCTGTCGCAAAAGCAAGTAAGATAAACGCCTTATTATAAATTGACTTCATTATAGTCTCCAAGGCTTAAATCATTCTTTGCTCCCTTGAATTTGGCACAACAACCAAGCATTGAATTGTTTATTACAGCATTTTCTATCATCGTTTTGCTGCCCACCATTGAGTTTGCAACAACGCTATCTTTCACCTCAACGCCTTCCTCCAAAGACACATAAGGACCTATTACAGAATTAACAAGCCTAACTCCCTTTCCAACAAAACAAGGCTCTATAATAACAGAATTTTGCTTCACAACATCATCGCTAATCAGGCTTTCGCTCTTGGCTTTGAGTTCAAGAATTTTGCTATTTGTCATTACCGTTGCGTTTTTGTTGCCACAATCAAGCCATTGCTTCACATTGCTGGTCGTCAAACGCACTTTCTTATCAAGCATATTTTGTAAGGCATCGGTCAGTTGAAATTCGCCCAAAGTCTTAATGCCATTGTCTATAATGTAACTAAGTTCGCTTTTGAGCTTATCCCCATCGTTGAAGTAGTAAATGCCAATTATCGCCTCATTAGAAACGAATGTCTTAGGCTTTTCAACAAAGGAATGTATCGTTCCGTCATCATTTTTCTTCACAACGCCAAAGGCAGACGGATTTTCAACCTCTTGTGTCCAGATAGTGCAGTCTTGGTTGGTGTCAAGTTTGAAATCGGCTTCAAAAAGAGTGTCTGCAAAGGCTACTATCACGTTTCCGTGCAGTATTGGCTCGGCACACATTATGGCATGAGCCGTTCCCAAAGCCTCTCTTTGATAATATATTTCTCCTTTTGCACCAAGTTTTTGTGCAATCTCAATCAGGCTTTGCTCAACCTCTTTTCCAAAGTCGCCGATGACAAATCCTATCTGGTCAATATCACTTCCACAGACCATTGCTATCTCTTCGCAAAGCCTTTGTACTATTGGTTTTCCTGCTATCTTTATTAGAGGTTTTGGAGTGGTCAAAGTATGAGGTCTCATTCTTTTTCCCATACCTGCCATTGGAATTATTATGTTCATATTTCGTGCTTTTTATATACTGTTTTGAGGTTGCAAAAGTACTATAATTTATTTTAACAGAGCATTCTTTCGCTTCGTCTGCATAAAAAACGAAAAAAGACTGATATTATTTTATTTGACCCGCACATTATTTTCTTTCCGCCACGCCTTATGTTATATTAGTATTCCAAAATGCTGTTTCAGTTTAGCCAAACGCTGCTTTAATTCAGCGAAATGGCGTTTTATTTTGCGGAAACAGTCTTTCATTTTAATTTGACGTACATCTTATTTTAATTTGATGTACATCTTATTTTTGTTTGACGTACATCTTATTTTATTTTGATGTACATCTTATTTATTTTTGATGTACATCTTATTTATTTTTGATGTACATCTTATTTATTTTTGATGTACATCTAATAAATTTAAAACGCCACTTCCGCAAAATAAAACGCCATTTTGCTGAATTAAAGCGGCGTTTGAGTAGAATAAAATCAAATTTTTGCAGAATAATTTCCTAAACAGGAAAAATAATGTTACCTTTGCAGGTGAAAAATGAGCAGTAAGGAAGTTGATTTCAGGTGTATATGACTGGCTATTAGTAGTTTGGTTGTAGCATACCTGAGAATGTTTTTATGAACTTTGGGTTAGAAAAGCTGCTGTTGAGGCGAAAAGTGGTTATATTATTGAAGTAAAAAGTTATAAGTTGGTAATAATAAATTAAAAAGATGAAGACAATAGAAAAAATCATTGGATTGAATAAAAAAAGTAAGCGTATGGTTTTGTGCTTGCTAATGGCTGTTGTTGTGTCTGTCGGCTTTATTGCTTGCGGTGAAGACCCTGACCCGGCACCTCTGCCTGTACCTCCTTTCCCATCACCGTTAGCTCCTTCAATGGTTGGAACTGCGTGGGCAAATGCAAATACGTTGCCAAACGGAACACCCTATCATATAGGCTATGACTCAACTGGAGCAGGAATATCTGTTGGTGTAAATCTGAGAGAATACTATTTGCTATTTAAGGATAGTGTGAATTTAGAAGTTCAAGCTAAATTTTCTAACACCGATAGTGTAGTTGCTATAGAGAAGCATAATTTCCATTACACTTTTGATAGATATGGCTGCAAAGGACAAATAAAAGCATCGACTGTAGGAGGACTTACAATGAATTTTTACATCTATATTGGTAATGTTGCTGATGGGATGAAATTAGTTTGCAACGACTTGGGTAACGAGTTTGAGCAACAAACGAAATAAAAGGGGGCGACAAATGCTCTCTACACAAATAAACACTTTTTATGACATTTGAAGAACTGGATTTAAATCCACAATTACTAAAAGCCATTAAGGAATTAGGCTTTGAAGAGGCTATGCCTGTACAAGAAAAAACTATTCCACATTTATTAAACTCAGACGTCAATCTTATTGCTCTGGCTCAAACAGGTACAGGAAAAACTGCCGCCTTCGGCTTACCCTTAATACAGAAACTTGATTACGATAATAAGCGTACCGAAGTACTGATAATATGCCCTACTCGTGAGCTTTGTATGCAGATAGCCAACGATTGTAAGAAATTTGCCAAATATATCCCTCAGTGTAGCGTTGTTCCTGTTTATGGAGGGGCAAGCATAGATATACAAATTAGGGCTATAAAGCAGGGAGCTAAGATAATCGTTGCCACACCGGGCAGAATGAATGACCTTATTTTGAGAAAGAAAGTTGATATATCTAATGTGAGATATGTTGTGCTTGACGAGGCTGATGAGATGCTCAATATGGGCTTTAAGGACGACCTTGATTCTATTCTCTCCAATACGCCTGATCAGAGGAATACCCTGCTTTTCTCTGCCACTATGCCAAAGGAAGTAGAGGCAATAGCAAAGGATTATATAACCGACCCTATTAGAATTCAAATTGGAGAAAGAAATCAAGGTTCTGATAACGTAAAACACTTCTACTATTTTGTACATGCTAAAAATCGCTACCTTGCATTGAAACGTATTGCCGACTATTACCCCGATATTTATGCTATTATTTTTTGTAGGACAAAGATAGAGACGCAGGAAGTTGCCGATATGCTTATCAAAGACGGGTACAACGCCGATAGCCTTCACGGAGACTTATCGCAAGCTCAGCGTGACCATGTTATGAGTCGCTTTCGTCTGCAAAATATTCAGATGTTGGTTGCTACTGATGTTGCAGCACGTGGTCTTGATGTGCATAACCTCACTCACGTTATAAATTACAACCTCCCTGACGAATTGGAGCAATATGTTCACCGTAGCGGACGTACAGGCAGAGCGGATAAACAAGGTATTTCTATTGCCATTATCAATATGCGTGAGAAGTATAAGATACGAAACATAGAGAAGTTGCTGAAAAAAGACTTTGAAAAGGCACAGATACCGACAGGAAAGCAAGTTTGCCAAAAACAACTCTTCAATATGATTAACAAAGTTGAAATGGTTGATGTTAATTATGACGAGATAGAGGCATTCATTCCACAGATAGTTACCAAATTAAGCTGGATGGACAGAGAGGAACTGATAAGAAAGTTTGTCTCTTTGGAGTTCAATAGATTTTTGGATTATTACAAGAACGCACCTGACTTAAACATTGACGAGAGAGCCGAAAAAAATAGCAGAGACAGAGACAGAGATAGAGGCGGGGAAAGAGGCAATGACAGAAAAGACAGAGGCAGGTCAAAAACACATTCAGATGAAGGTTTTGTTCGTTTGTTTTTTAATGTAGGGCACCGAGACAACATAGTTCCGCAACGTATTATCGGAATGATTAACGACAACACTCCACATACGCGTATTGCCATTGGCAGGATTGATATAATGGATAACTTCTCTTATGTTGAGGTGGGTTCTGATAATGCTAATGAAGTGATTGAAGCCTTTGAAGGGAAATTTGCAAAAGGTCGTCCTATCCTTGTGGAAGTTGCTGCCAACAAGCCTGCAAGGGAAAAGAGAGGTGATGGTAGAGAAAGAGGCGACAACAGAGAAAGAAGGAGTGATAATAGAGAAAAAAGAGGTGGAGACGGTAGGGAGAAAAGAAGTGATAGCAGAGAGAAGAGGACAGATAGTAGAGATAAAAAGCCTTATAGTTCAAAGGATAAAGGCAAACGCTTAAAGGATAGAGACAGAAAACGCAGATAAAAGATGAACGATTTTATTTTAGCCCCTTCGTTATTGAGTTGCGACTTTGCTAATCTTGAATTACAGATTAAGATGCTCAACGCTTCTAAGGCTGATTGGCTTCATCTTGATATAATGGACGGCGTCTTTGTCCCTAATATTACCTTTGGACAACCTGTTATTAAATACATCAAAAAACACGCTCAAAAGCCCCTTGATGTGCATCTGATGATTGTAGAGCCTGACCGTTATATATCTGACTTCAAACAATGCGGAGCAGATATACTAAGCGTTCATTATGAAGGCAACATCCATCTCAACCGTACCATAGCAAAGATAAAAGAATGCGATATGCAAGCTGCCGTAGTGCTTAACCCTCATACTCCTGTTGCGTTACTGGAAGATATAATTGACGACTGCGATATGGTATTATTGATGAGTGTTAATCCCGGCTTTGGAGGGCAGAGTTTTATAGCCAATAGTTTGAAAAAGATTTCTCAGTTAAAGGATATGATTATTCGGCACAACGCCCAATGTCTTATTGAAGTAGATGGCGGCATCAGCCTTGACAATTATCGCTCTATCTTAAAGGCAGGGGCAGATGTGCTTGTTGCCGGTAACGCTATCTTCGCCACAGACAATCCTTCGGCAACAATAGACAAGTTTAAGGCATAAAAATAAGTAAGACTGGGCAACCAAACACGGTTAGATTATCCGCTGAAACTCTTATCAAGTAATAAATTTCTATTATCAAGAGATAGAAAATTAAAACAAAGAGATAATATGGCGAACAATAATATTAGTTTGTTTCTTTGTTAGTTTTATTCGTAGTATTCTATCTCCCGTTCGATTATTTGTTCCGCAAGATCTCCGTTGTACTTTATTTGCTCTATCCAATTGCCTTTTGAGTCAAACGTATATTTGTAAATGTATTTCCAACCTAAACTGCCGTCAGAATTGTAGATTGTCCCTTCAATCTCATTTCCTTTGTCATCATATTTGGAAGTGTATTTCCATACTAAGCTGCCGTCACCATTATATTCTGCCTCTTCAATCATATTTCCTTTGTCATCATATTTGTAAGTGTATTTCCAATATAAACAGCCATCAGAATTATAGTGTGCCTTTTCAATATCATTTCCTTTGTCATCATATTTGTGAGTGATTTTCTCCTCTAAACTGCCGTCAGTATTATAGTAGTTTGCCTCTTCAATCTGATTTCCTTTGTCATCATATTTGTAAGTGGCTTTCTCCTCTAAACTGCCGTCAGAATAGTTTGCCTCTTCAATCTGATTTCCTTTGTCATCGTATTTGTAAGTGTTTTTCCCCTCTAAACTGCCGTCAAACCTATAGCGTGCCCATTCAATTTCATTTCCTTTGTCATCATATTTGTAAGTGGATTTCCTCCATAAACTGCCGTCAGAATTATAGTATGCCTCTTCAATCAGATTTCCTTTGTCATCATATTTGTAAGTGTGTTTACTACCTAAACTGTCGTCAGAATTATAGTTTGCCTCTTCAATCTGATTTCCTTTGTCATCATATTTGTAAGTGTATTTATACCATAAACTGCCGTCAGAATTATAGTATGCCTTTTCAATCTCATTTCCTTTGTCATCGTACTTCTCTAACTTAATTGTAGCTTTTTCCAAAACTCTTCCTTTTGTTACCTCACCTAACCTCTCTATGGCGTCATACTTAGTTTCTTTTACACTTTTGACCTTACCTTCTAAGCCATTCATTTCTACACTTGTCCTCTTTGCATTGTCTTTTTGAGCGTAACTGCTTGTTGCAATTAACACTGCTACTGTTGCTAATGAGAATAATGATTTTAGATTCATATTTTTATATATTTTAAGGCTACAAAGTTACAACTTTTCTCTCAATAGGCAAAATAATTCGTTAAAGTCCGCTCAACAAAACCAACATTTGCTTTACTATTGATTTGCTTGAATTTCCTAAAGCGGCGTTTCAGCGTCACGAAGTGG
>JAISLH010000094.1 GCA_031260565.1 Bacteroidales bacterium | reverse complement strand
AAACGCCACTTTAGCGTCACGAAACGCCGCTTTAGAAAATTAAGGCAGCATCTGGTTTTGATATTATAAAACTACACTCCGTTTTTCTATGGTTTTGTAGGGTCAAAACCTTATTTTGCTGTTTCATTATTTGATTTTAGGCGAGTATAATGAGTAGCTAATGTATTTATACTTAGATGTAAATCAGCAAAAAAGAATGGCACAACAATATTTTTTTTATTCAAAGTTTTGCTGTTTGAAAAAAAAGTTGTAATTTTGCACCCTCAAAAATAAGAAGTAAAATGGCAAAGAAAACGAAAGACGCAAGAATACAAGTGATTTTGGAATGCACTGAGCATAAAGCATCAGGTATGCCCGGCACGTCGCGTTATGTAACCACAAAATCAAAGAAGAATACTCCTGATCGCTTGGAATTGAAGAAGTATAACTCTATTTTGAAGAAAGTAACTGTTCATAAGGAAATAAAATAAGGAGATTTAAGATATGGCAAAGAAAGTAGTCGCAACATTAAAAACCTCTTCGGGAAAAGACTTTGCAAAAGTTATCCGTATGCAACGCAATGAGAAGACCGGAGCGTATTCTTTCAAGGAAGAGATTATTGCTTCCGATGCAGTAAAAGATTATTTTGCAAAGAAATAACAGACAACAATAGCTGCAAAGCATAAAAAATTTATAACTAACAAAGAATTGTTCTTCTAATACTTTGAAGAGCAATTTTTTTGTATTTATATTATTTATTGCTAACTTTGCAGCCGCAATTCAATAGATATATGGGCATTTTTTCTTTTTTATCCAAAAGCAACAAAGAATCGTTAGACAAGGGTCTTTCAAAGACTAAGCAAAGCGTTTTCAGTAAGTTGTCAAAGGCTATTGTTGGTAAATCAAAGGTAGATGAAGAAGTACTTGACGATTTGGAACAGATGTTGGTGGAATCTGATGTAGGGATAGAAACAACGTTGAAAATAATTGAGCGTATTGAACGAAGAGCGGCACACGACAAATACTTGAATACGGCAGAACTTAACACTATATTAAAAGAAGAAATAGAGGCTTTGTTGATGGAAAACGATATGGCTGTTGAAGCCGATTTTGACAAGACATCAGCCTCAAAACCTTATGTTATAATGGTTGTTGGTGTTAATGGAGTGGGCAAAACTACTACTATTGGCAAGTTGGCGTATCAGTTTAAGAAAGCCGGTAAAAGCGTTGTGCTCGGTGCGGCTGATACTTTCAGAGCAGCAGCCATTGACCAGCTGAAAATATGGGCGGAAAGAGTGGATGTGGATATTGTTGCTCAAGCAATGGGGTCTGACCCTGCTTCTGTGGCGTTTGATACCTTAAAGTCAGCGGTGGCAAAGCAAGCAGATGTTGTTTTGATTGACACAGCAGGGCGATTGCATAACAAAGTAGGCTTGATGAATGAGCTATCCAAGATTAGAAACGTGATGAGCAAAGTAGTCAAAGACGCTCCGCACGAAGTCTTACTTGTCCTTGACGCCTCCACAGGGCAGAACGCCATTGAGCAGGCAAAGCAATTCACAGCCGCTACAGATGTTAATTCTTTGGCTCTAACGAAATTGGACGGCACAGCAAAGGGTGGCGTTGTGATAGGCATATCCGACCAATTCCAAGTCCCTGTCCGTTACATTGGACTTGGAGAGCAGATGGAGGATTTGCAGTTATTTGACCGCAAAGCCTTCGTTGAAAGTTTATTTGATTAAAAACAGATGTATTATGAATAGAATAAACATTATTGCACTTGGAGTAAGAGATATGAAAACTTCCGTGCATTTTTATAGAGAAGGATTAGGATTCCACACAAAAGAGCAAGACGAGAGTCCAAAAGTTATATTTTTTAACACTTTGGGCACAAAGTTTGAACTATATCCATTAGAACTTTTGGCAAAAGACATAAGCGAAGACAATACTCCTGTAATTGCAAACGGATTTGCAGGTATTACTTTGGCTTATAATGTAAAAAGTGAGTCAGAGGTCTGTCAAACAATAGAATTAGCCAGAAAAGCGGGAGCAACAATAGTAAAAGAGCCTCAAAAAGTCTTTTGGGGTGGTTTTCATGCTTACTTTGCCGACCCTGATGGCTATTATTGGGAAGTGGCATATAATCCCTATCTGTCTTTTGATGACAATGATATGATAATTTTGTAAATAAAATAACTTCTCTCGGCGTTTGAACACCTTTAACAGCTAATGATGTCGCTGAAAATAAACATTGTAACATTAGGTTGCTCTAAAAATCTCGTAGATTCGGAATATCTCGGAGGCTGTCTTAAAAAAGTCGGCTATGATGTTGCGTTTGACTCCGATAAGACAGCGTTTGACTCCGTTATAATCAACACCTGTGGCTTCATTGACGCTGCAAAAGAGGAGGCAATAGACACAATACTTGCCTATTGCGAACAAAAAAAGCAAGGAAGCATCAAGTCGGTTATCGTTTGCGGTTGCTTGATACAACTGTATGCCAAAGAACTACGACAAGAAATTGCAGAAGTTGATGCTTTTTTCGGAACGGCTCAATGGAACGAAATTCTGCAATACTTAAATCAAACTTTACCGCAACCAACCGAAACATCACGCCTGCTAAGCACTCCAAAACATTACGCATATCTCAAAATATCAGAAGGTTGCGACCGCTCGTGTTCCTTTTGCTCCATTCCAATCATAAGAGGTAAAAACATATCACGCCCCATTGAAGACTTGGTAAAAGAAGCCGCAGAGTTGGCAAAGCAAGGCGTTAAAGAGTTAATACTCATTGCCCAAGACACTACATACTATGGCTTGGATATTTACCACAAACGGCGTTTGGCGGACTTGATAAAGGCTCTTGCCAAGATTGAAAACATCGTTTGGATACGCATTCAGTACGCTTATCCGAACCAATTCCCAATGGAAATTTTGGATTTGATGAAAGCCGAGCCTAAACTCTGCAAATATATTGATATGCCTTTGCAACATATTAACACAGAGATACTTCAATCTATGCAACGTATGATTTCCGGCGAACAGACAAAGGATTTGGTGATGAAAATAAAGGAAGAAGTGCCTGATATTGCGTTTAGAACTACATTTATTGTCGGTTATTGCGGCGAAACGAAGGAACAATTTGAGCAGTTGAAGGATTTTGTACGCCAAATGAGCTTTGACCGACTTGGGGCTTTCAAATATTCTCCGCAGGAAGGCACTGCCGCCTATCTTTTGAAAGATAGTGTTTCGGAAAAGGAAAAAGAGCGGCGTTTGGATGAGCTAACAGCCTTGCAACAAGAGATTTCACTCGCCAAAAACATTGAGAAAATAGGGCAAGTCTTCACCATAATAATAGATAGTCAAGAGGGCGATTATTGGGTTGGCAGAAGCGAATTTGACAGTCCAGAAGTGGATAACGAGGTGCTTGTCTCCAATCGTTACGACCTTTCAATAGGCAGTTTTGTTAAGGTCAAAATTATTGATGCTGTGGAGTTTGACCTTATCGCAGAAGTCATTTAATCAACCATTACTTTAATACACTAAGCCGAAACAGCCATTCTTAACAATGGCAAGCATTTTTGCTTCCGCTAAAGAGAGCAAATATTGCATTTTTATCTCACATAATTTTAATCAAAGAAAACCTCATTTTCATGAAACTCTGCTTCATTTTTCTAAAGCGGCGTTTCGTGACGCTA
>JAISLH010000091.1 GCA_031260565.1 Bacteroidales bacterium | reverse complement strand
CTTATTTTAATTTGATGTACATCTTATTTTATTTTGACGTACATCTTATTTTATTTTGATGTACATCTTATTTATTTTTGATGTACGTCTAAATAATTTAAAACAGCGTTTGGTGAAATTAAAACAGCGTTCCACTAAGTTGTAATGGCGTTTGGGTGAAATGTAATCTTAATATGGAGTGTTGAAGTAATCAAAAAAGCGAATAAAAGAAGAAAAGTTGCAGATAATGAAATAATTTGTACCTTTGCAAGGTCAATTTGTAATCAAATAACGTAAATTTCTATGTTTAATTTAAAACTTTATTGAGATGAATTACTTTATCAAATGTTTGAAAAACTACGCTGTCTTTACAGGTAGGGCAAGGAGAAAAGAATATTGGTTATTTTACCTGTTCTATGTTATCTTTTTAGTTGTCGCAATGGTGTTAGACAATGTCTTAGGCATTGCTTCAAAAACTCTGCACTATGGACCTATCTATGGAGTGTTTTGTTTAGCTCTGCTCGTTCCCACGTTAGCTGTGTCCGTTAGGCGTTTGCACGACATCGGAAAGAGCGGTTGGTGGATGTTAATCTTTTATTTAGCGTCTGTTGTCTTGAGTGTGCTTATGACACTTCTTATTACAGTAGTGCCATTTATTGTTTTCTTCGTTGCTATTGCGATAATGGCAATCGCTATCTGGATGTTGATATGGGTATGTAAAGATAGCCAAATGGGAGATAACCAATACGGCGAATATCCGAAGTAATAAATAGTTTTATCAGAACACAGAAAAGCCCGATGATTGAATATCATCGGGCTTTTCTTTATTTTGATTTAGTGAAAGGCTGTTTTGTGAGAGCCGATTGAAGACACCTTATATTATATGATACCTTCGCGTATCAGATCGTGGAGATGGATGACACCAAGATAATGATTTGCTTCATCAATCACAAGCAACTGCATAATGCTATTTGACCTCATAAGGCTTAAAGCACTGACGGCAAAATCGGAATCAAGAATGGTTTTGGGCGTTGGGCACATTATGTCGGCTGAAGTGAGGTTTGAAGTCGGCAAGTTGTTTGCTAACATTCGCCGAAGGTCGCCATCGGTTACTATTCCCACAATCTGCTCGTCTGAAACAACGGCTGTACATCCCAAACGCTTGGAGCTTATCTCTAAAATGGTGTTTGCTAATGACGAATCGGGGGATACGAGCGGTCTTTCGTTGTTCAGGTACAAGTCTTTGACCTTTAAGTAGAGCCGTTTGCCCAATGCACCGCCCGGATGATACTTTGCGAAGTCCTCAGATGAGAAACCGCGACAGGCTAACAACGACATAGCTAAGGCATCACCCATTACGAGCTGTGCAGTTGTGCTTGACGTAGGGGCAAGGTTGTTAGGGCAAGCCTCACGCTCCACATAGCAGTTGATAATGTAGTCAGCCTCCTTCGCCAAAAAAGAATCTGTGTTGCCGACAAGGGCAATCAGCGTGTTGCCAGCGTGTTTTATCAACGGCGTAAGGACTTTTATCTCAGGCGTATCGCCACTTTTGGATATGCAAATGATTATATCATCTTTTTGAATCATTCCAAGGTCTCCATGAACTGCGTCTGCAGCGTGCATAAAGATTGAAGCAGTGCCGGTAGAGTTCAAAGTGGAAACAATTTTTGTGGCAATATTTGCGCTTTTCCCTATCCCGGTAACCACAATTCTACCCTTATTTTCATAAATTAACCGAACAATGGTTGCAAACTCTGAATTGACGTAACCTAACAGGTTTTCAATGCTTTGTAACTCCTGATTGATTGTTTTTTTTGCAATTTCAATAATTTCTTTGTCTGTTTTTGTCATAATTAAAAAAAAAATTGTACTTTTGTTTTGTCAAATAATAGGTTTGAAATATTTTGCAAAGATACACAATATAATTTATAAGGATAATAAATGAGCGGTAGAGAACTTAAAACCAATGGGAAAGATATTTTTGTTGAGCTGAAAAGGATTTTTGGTTTTGAGAAGTTTAAGGGAAATCAAGAAGTAGTGATACGCTCCATTCTTTCGGGTACTGATACCTTTGTCATAATGCCCACAGGTGGAGGAAAGAGTATGTGCTATCAATTACCTGCCCTGATAAGTGAGGGTACGGCTATTATTGTCTCTCCTTTGATTTCGCTGATGAAGAATCAGGTTGATGCCATTCGTAACTTTGGGGCTGTGCATGGTGTTGCTCATTTTCTTAACTCTTCATTGAATAAGATAGAAATACAGCAGGTGAAAGATGATTTGCTGTCCGGCGTTACTAAATTGTTGTATGTTGCCCCCGAAAGCCTTATAAAGGAAGAAAATGTTGAGTTTTTATCAGGCATAGGCATTAGTTTCTATGCCATAGATGAGGTTCATTGTATCTCGGAATGGGGACACGACTTCCGCCCTGAGTATCGTAGATTGCGAGAGATAATAAACGCTATAGGAGAAAGAAATTCCATAAGCCCAAATCCCCCGATTATTGCTTTGACGGCTACCGCTACTCCAAAGGTACAGCAGGATATTATCAAAAATCTTGAAATGAAGAACGCTCAAGTATTTATTTCTTCTTTCAATCGTCCAAACCTCTATTATGAAGTAAGACCAAAGTCTAAAGATGCTTTGACAAACAACAAAGAAATCATAAAATATATCAAGAGCAATCAAGGAAAATCGGGTATAATTTATTGTTTGAGCCGCAAAAGGGTTGAGGAGGTTGCAGAGACTTTAAGTTTGAATGGAATAAAAGCATTACCCTATCACGCAGGGCTTGATGCCGCTACAAGGGCAGAGAATCAGGACAAATTCATAATGGAAGATGTTGATGTCATTGTTGCTACCATTGCTTTTGGAATGGGAATTGACAAGCCTGATGTGCGTTTTGTTATCCATTATGATATGCCTAAGAGCCTTGAAGGATATTATCAAGAGACAGGACGAGCAGGAAGAGATGACGGAGAAGGGCATTGCATAGCTTTTTACTCTGAAAAGGATATTGCAAAGTTAGAGAAGTTCCTTATTGATAAGTCTGTTTCAGAGAGAGAGGTGGCAATGGAGTTGATGAATGAGACTATTTCTTATGCGGAAAGCTCTGTTTGTCGCAGGTTAAACCTCTTGCGTTATTTTGGAGAAGAGTTTCACGAGCCTAATTGTGGTTCTTGCGACAACTGTGTTAATCCTAAAACGAGGACAGAGGCAAGCGAAGATATTAAATTGGTGTTGGAAACAGTTATGGTAACAAGGGAATTGTTTAAGACAGACTACATTGCCAACATAATTATGGGCGTTAATAGTTCTCAAATAAAAACTTGTAAGCATAACAAACTTGAATTATTCGGAGCAGGTAAAGATAAAAGCGAAAGTTGGTGGAAAGCAGTCATTCGCCAGTCTGTTATAGAGGGATTGTTGGTTAAGGAAGTGGAAACTTATGGCATTTTGAAGATAACCAACAAAGGCTTAAGATTTCTCAAAAAGCCTTATCCTACTCTTGTTCCTCAAGACCATGATTATTCGGAAAAAGGTGACGAAGAAAGTATGACGGTTACTCCAAAAGATGACGTTGTTGATAAAATTTTGTTTTCAATCTTAAAAGACATCAGAAAGAGCATTGCTACTAAGGAAAACTTACCTCCTTATGTTATTTTTGAAGACCGCTCATTAGAAGATATGACAATTCAATATCCTATTACTAATGACGAAATGAAGAACATAATAGGTGTTGGTTTGAGTAAGTCTCAGAAATATGGAGCTATGTTTCTTTCGGCAATAAGGACGTATGTTGAGGAAAATGAAATAGAACGACCTGCCGATATGATGGTTCGTTCCATTGCCAACAAATCATCGTTGAAGATATATATAATAAAGAGTATTGATAAAAAGCTACCGCTTGAAGATATTGCACAGGGGAAAAGTATAGAATTAGAAGAGTTGGTAACCGAAATAGAAAGCATAGTCTCTTCAGGTACTAAGATAGATATAAGTTATTACATTGAGGAAACTGTTGATCCATATCATCAAGAAGAGATAATGGATACCTTACGCACAATGCAGACTGATGATATTGATAAGTTGGTTGAGGAGTTAGGAGAAGATGAATACGAGCCATTGGAAATTCGCCTTATGCGTATCTTATTTTTATCAAAATATGGCAATTAAAGCAAAGATAAAACTTGAAAGATAAGAATATAAACAATTAAAAGAGAATAATAATGAAATTTTTAAATGACAGTCTTATTTCGTTACAATACATTCTGGAAACTGAATGTAAAGACGTGCTTAAAATAATTTTGGTTGATGAAAATACAAGGCAACATTGCTTGCCTATCGTGTTGAGTAAGGTTGTAGCACTCAAAGATGCTAAAATTATTGAAGT
>JAISLH010000035.1 GCA_031260565.1 Bacteroidales bacterium | reverse complement strand
CAAATTAAAATGAAACGCTGTTTTGCTAAAATGAAACGCTGTTTGGGTAAATTAAAACAGCGTTTGGTGAAAATGAAACAAAGGTTTGATGTTTTAAGAGCTAATTTGCATATTTTATTATATTTTGTTATCTTTGCAGACTGAAATAATGATAAAAAATTGTTTGATTATGATTGACGTTTGTTTGCAAAAGTCTATAATTAAGGCGTTAAAGGATATTTATAACCTTGATATTGATGAGCAAAATGTGGCTATAACTCCGACTAAAAAGGAATTTAAGGGTGATTTTACTTTGGTTGTCTTCCCTTTTGTGAAGTTGGCAGGAAATAGTCCTGAGGTTGTGGCTGCGGCAATAGGGAATTACGTTAAGGAAGATTGCCAATATGTTACTGATTTCAACGTCATCAAAGGTTTTCTGAACTTCGTCATAGACCAAACTTACTGGCAGCAATTTCTTATAAAGAACTATAACAACGAAACTTACGGCTGCAAACCTGTTCGTAATGAAAAGCCTGTCGTTGTGGAATATTCTTCACCTAACACCAACAAACCGCTTCATCTTGGGCATATCCGCAACAACCTTTTAGGGTGGTCGGTTGCTGAAATCTTAAAGGCTAACGGCTATGTGGTGAAAAAGGTTAATCTTGTCAATGATCGCGGTATCCATATTTGCAAATCTATGCTTGCTTGGCTCAAATATGGCAAGGGAGAGACACCTCAATCAAGCGGTATGAAGCCAGACCATTTGGTTGGTAAGTACTATGTGGTTTTTGATAAGGAGTATAAGAAGGAAATAGCCGACCTTGTCGCCAAAGGTATGGAAGAAGAGACGGCAACAAAGCAAGCTCCGCTTATATTGGAGGCTCAGGAGATGCTTCGTAAATGGGAGGCAAAGGATAGTGAAGTTTTGGATTTGTGGAAGAAGATGAACGGCTGGGTTTATGAAGGATTTGCAGACACATATAAACGATTAGGGATTGATTTTGACAAAATATATTACGAATCCGAAACCTATTTGCTTGGAAAGGGCTTAGTGCAGGAGGGATTGAGCAAAGGCGTGTTTTATAAACGGGAAGACGGCTCGGTGTGGATTGATTTAACATCGGAGGGTCTTGATGAGAAGCTGCTCTTACGTAATGACGGCACAGCGGTTTATATGACACAGGATTTGGGAACGGCTTGTCTGAGGCATAAAGACTTTGATTCTGACAGGCTTATCTATGTTGTGGGCAATGAACAGAACTATCATTTTGCTGTTTTGAAACTTGTCTTGCAGAAGTTGGGCTTTGAATGGGCGGATAATTTGTTTCACCTTTCTTATGGTATGGTTGAGCTGCCTAATGGTAAGATGAAGTCTCGCGAAGGTACGGTTGTAGATGCTGATGATTTGGTTGAGCAAATGGTAACAATAGCAAGAGAGCAGACAATGGAGAGAGGAAAAACCGAAGGCTTCACTCCGCAAGAGGCAGAGGGGCTTTACACTCAGTTAGCGTTGGGAGCTTTGAAGTATTTCATTCTCAAAGTTGATCCAACAAAGAATATGCTCTTCAATCCTGAAGAATCAATAGATTTTAATGGCAACACGGGACCATTTATTCAATATACTTATGCTCGGATATGTTCTTTGATTAGACGGGCAACGCAAGAGAAGGGCGTCAATATGGATAATATTGGTGCGGAAATAGATATTGCGGCTGCTAATCTTAACGATAAGGAGACGGAAGTTTTGAGAGCCTTGTATGCTTTCCCGTCTGTGCTTGAGCAGGCGGCGAAGAACTATTCTCCTGCTTTGGTTGCTAACTATGTCTTTGACTTGGCGAAGAGTTTTAATACTTTTTACCAAGACGTAACGATATTGAGAGAGGACAATAAGAGTCTTATGCTGCTGCGGTTGTGCATAGCCGACTTTGCAGGCAGGACAATAAAGACGGCAATGCGACTGTTGGGGATAGCCGTGCCGCAGAAAATGTAAATAAATGAAGATAAAAGTTTAAAGGAGTTAAATATGGATAAAATAGAAGTAAAAGGTTTTAAGTCAATAAAGGATTTGAGTATAGAACTACGACCAATAAATATCCTTATAGGCTCTAATGGTAGCGGCAAAAGCAACTTTTTGTCTTTTTTTGACTTTCTGCAAATGCTTAATAAGCCTAAGTTTAAAGAATATGTTGCACTAAATGGCGGTGCAGAGAAGTTTCTTCACAAAGGAAGTAAAATAACCGAAGAAATAAAAATAAAAATAGATTTTGATAGCAAAGATGCATATTCTTTTACTTTGAAAAAGCTGGAAGACTATTTTATTTTCACAGAAGAAAATCTTTATGGAGAGGGCTGTTCCGACCTTTTTGGTAATAACAAAGATATAACCTCCTTTTCAGAGCGGTCAAACTTACTAAAATTAAAAAATAGACATCGTGAATATCTTGCTCAAATTAGAAAATACCACTTTCACGATACAAGTAAAAACTCTCCCTTTGCTCGTTCGTCAAGCATAAACAATGGTAAGTTTGAATTATATGGAGATGGAAGAAACATTGCTGCCTTTCTATACAATATTCAACAGGAAAAACCGAAACACTACAATTTGATAGTTAAAACAATACAATCAATAGCCCCTTACTTTAGTAACTTTATCTTTAAACCGGAAGGAGAAAATATTATATTGCGGTGGGAAAACAAATATAGTGATACTATTTATGGTGTAAATGACTTATCAGATGGAACGATGAGGTTTATTGCTTTGGCTACGTTATTTATGCAACCTAACTTACCTCAAAGCATAATTATAGACGAACCTGAACTTGGACTTCATCCTGACGCCATTGCAAAATTGTCGGGTATGATAAAATCTGTTGCCGCTCAGGACTGCCAAGTGATTATAGCTACTCAATCAACAGATTTAATTAGCTATTTTGAGCCAGAAGATATATTAACGGTAGATAACATAGACGGAGAAAGCAAATTCAAAAGACTTGATAAAAAAGAGTTGGAAACTTGGTTGGAAGACTATACAATTGGTGATTTGTGGAAACGGAACATTATTTCAACGGGACAACCTAACTAAATTTGCTATGCGTACAAAAAGAATAATAGTCATTTGCGAAGGGGAAACAGAACAAGAGTTTTGTAAAATATTAGCACGCTCTCTAAATATAAAGATTGATACACCAAAATTGGGAGGTAACTGCAGCTGGGAAAGAATAAAACCAATTATTACTAAACAGATAAAATCAGATACAACAGCTACTTGTGTTACAACATTTATTGATTATTATGGCTTAAAAAATCCTAAGGGCTTTCCTTTATGGGAGGATGCTCATAAGATAAACGATAAGTCCCAAGTGATAGACAGATTAGAAGAGGGAATGAAAATAGAAATAGAAGACGAACGGTTTATCCCGTATCTTCAATTGCACGAGTTTGAGGCGTTGCTGTTTAGCGATTATGGTAAAGTAGCCAATAATGGATTGATTGACATTGACAACGCAAAGGAATTAAAGAAAATCATTGATGAAAACCCTAATCCAGAGACAATAAATAATAATACAGAAACATCACCAGCTCATAGGTTAGAAAAAATAATAAAAGGGTATGATAAAATTCTTTATGGTAGTCTTTTAGCGGAGGCTGTTGGCTTAGAAAAAATAAGAGAAAAGAACCCTCGTTTCAACGCTTGGTTAGAAAAATTAGAGAGTTTATAAAAAAAATGTAATTTTGCAACATATAAAACAAGATATTAAACAACAACAAATTAAAACAACATTATTATGGATTTAATCTTTATTCTTCTTATTCTGGCAGGCGGTATCGGTCTGCTTATCTTAGAACTTGTCGCAATACCGGGTACTACCATAGTAGGCTTGCTTGGCTTGGGTATGATAAGTTGGGGTGTCTATAACATGTATGGTGAGTATGGCGTGGCATGGGGAACATTCTCCCTGATATTCTGCCTTGCCGTAGCAATATTGCTGCTAATCTATTCGCTGAGAGATAAAACTTGGAAACGCTTCTCATTAAACAAGAGCATAGATTCAAAGGTCAATGAATTAACAACACCGGTGGCTGTCGGCGAAAAGGGAATCACGGTAACAAGATTAGCCCCTATCGGAATAGCTGAAATAAACGGCGAACGTATGGAGGTTTATACCGCAACTACATTTGTTGATCCGAATACCAACATTGAAGTTGAGCGTGTGGAGGGCAATAAAATAATGGTTAAGCCGTTATAAAACAGAAATAATATATTACTAACTTAATAAATTTATAGAGTATGTCAGGAGGATTGATTTTTATAGGAGTGCTATGTTTTGTGTTCCTATTAGTGTTTTTCTATTTAGTGCCGATAAACCTTTGGTTTCAATGTGTTTTGAACGGCGTGAAGATTTCTTTGTTGCAACTAATGTTTATGCGATGGAGGAAAGTGCCACCAGCAGTTATCGTCAATGCGATGATTAACTCAAAGAAGGCAGGTTTGAACCTAAGTGCCGATTTGTTAGAGGCTCATTATTTAGCAGGAGGGCATGTGCAACGTGTGGTTAATGCTTTGATTTCGGCAGACAAGGCTAACATTGCTTTGGATTTTAACACCGCTACTGCTATTGACTTAGCTGGTCGTGATGTGTTTGAAGCTGTTCAGATGTCCGTTAATCCTAAGGTTTTGGATACGCCGCTTGTTGCAGCTGTTGCAAGCAATGGTATTCAGCTTATCGTCAAGGCGAGAGTTACGGTGAGAGCAAACATCAAGCAATTAGTCGGAGGAGCTGGTGAAGAGACTATCTTAGCCCGTGTTGGTGAAGGTATCGTTACCTCTATCGGTAGTGCAAAATCGCATGCAGATGTTTTGGAAAACCCGGACTCCATATCAAAGGTCGTTCTTGCAAAAGGCTTGGATACGGGTACTGCATTTGAAATCCTGTCTATTGATATTGCTGATATAGATGTTGGAAAGAACATCGGGGCTCAGCTACAAATGGATCAGGCTAACGCAGATAAGAATATAGCTCAGGCAAAGGCTGAGGAGAGGCGTGCAATGGCTATTGCTGTTGAGCAAGAAATGAAGGCAAGAGCACAGGAAATGAAAGCCAAAGTTATAGAAGCGGAAGCGGAAGTTCCAAAGGCTATGTCAGATGCTTTTCGCAGTGGAAATATGGGAATAATGGATTATTATCGTATGCAGAATATCAAAGCTGATACCGATATGCGAGAGTCTATTTCAAAGCCTGACCAAAAAGGATTGCCAAACAAAAAATAGGCTACCTCATTTTATAAAACCGAAGCGGCGTTTCAAATTTCTGAAACGCCGCTTTATTTTAACCAAATGCCTCCTTAATTTTCTAAAGCGGCGTTTCGTG
>JAISLH010000112.1 GCA_031260565.1 Bacteroidales bacterium | reverse complement strand
TCAAGTGGATTAAAATTTCAAAGTACTAAATCAAAACGAACTTTTAAATAATTTATTCGTCATTTAATTATCACAGAAAAAAGTTACAGCAATTTATTGCCTGATTTTATATTGAGTTTTTCAGCATTACATATACAAAAATCGTGCCAAAATAGCGTAAAATCTGATTTTTTTCAACTCTTTTTTTATTTCCGAAAAATATTATACCTTTGCCGCCAAAAATAATTTGATTATGGACAGATTTAAGAAAATTATTAAATGGTTAAATGCTGAAAGAATTATAGCAATAGTTGCTTTGGCTCTTACATGTGTTAGTTTGGTATATGCAATCTCAATCAACAGCAAATCAAATGAGCAAATCGGCTTCATAACAGACTTATTGAATGCTGACGCTCTTGATATTGCATATAATAAAAGCACGGAAGAATTAACCGAATTAGAAAAACAGAAAATTAAAGTAGCAGTTGAAAGGGCTTCAAAGGCTAAAACTGCTGATTCTTATTTCCTTCAGGGTTTTTATTATACCAAAATAGAAACGCAATATAAGAAAGCAATAAAATTTTTTGAGAAGGCAATAAAATTAAAGCCTGATTTAGCAGAGGCATATAGCAATATGGGAGTTGCTTATGAAGATTGGAATGGGCAACACGAAAAGGCGATTAAATGTTATGAGAAAGCAATAAAATTAAAGCCTGATTTAGCAGTGGCATATTGTAATATGGGAGTTGCTTATTATCATTGGAATGGGCAATACAAAAAGGCAATAGAATGTTATAAGAAAGCAATAAAATTAAAGCCTGATTTCGCAGTGGCATATTGTAATATGGGAGCTGCTTATAGTGATTGGAATGGGCAATACGAAAAGGCGATTGAATGTTATGAGAAAGCAATAGAATTAAACCCTGATTACGCAGAGGCATATAACAATATGGGAAATGCTTATAAACATTGGAATGGGCAATACGAAAAGGCAATTGAATGTTATAAGAAAGCAATAGACTTAAAGCCTGATTACGCAGTGGCATATTTCAATATGGGAAATGCTTATGAAGATTGGAATGGGCAATACGAAAAGGCGATAGAATATTATGAGAAAGCAATAGAATTAAACCCTGATTACGCAGAGGCATATAACAATATGGGAATTGCTTATTATTATTGGAATGGGCAATACGAAAAGGCTATTAAATATTATAAGAAAGCAATAAAATTAAAGCCTGATTTCGCAGTGGCATATTGTAATATGGGAGCTGCTTATGCACAAGGGAAGCATAATTACGAAAAGGAGATTAAATGTTATAAGAAAGCAATAGACTTAAAGCCTGATTACGCAGTGGCATATTTCAATATGGGAAATGCTTATAAACACTGGAATGGGCAATACGAAAAAGCGATTGAATGTTATGAGAAAGTAATAAAATTAAATCCTGATGACGCAGTGGCATATTTCAATATGGGAAATGCTTATGGTCTAAGCGGAAATGAAAAAAAGAAAATAGAATGTTACAAAAAGGCAGCAAAGCTTGGATATGAATATGCCATAGAACTCTTAAAGGATATGGGCGAGACGTGGTAGGAATTTGATGAAATAAATTAGTGTTCTAATCCTCTGATTTGACGATTGATTTCACCAAATCAAACTCAAATCCTTTGGCAAACATATAGCGGTAAAGTTTTTGTTCTTTTAGCGGAGATGTCTCGCTGTTAAGCTCCTGTAATTTGCGTTTGCAGAGTGAGCAACAGATGTTTCGGTACTCCAAATCTTCAATTTCGTCCAGCGCTCGCCTGATACACTGCTCCGAAATGTACTTTTCTTTGAGTCCGTTTCTTATTTTAATTCTGCCCCATTTGTTTTGCCTTAATTTACTGACCACAAACAGCTTGGCATATCGTTCTTCGGATAAATAGTTTGAAGTAATAAGCTCTGCAATGACCTGTTGCGACTGCTCATAACCAAGCCCCCAAGCGATAAGTTTTGCTTCTACCTGCTTCTGATAGCGTTCTTCCCGACTGCAATAGTCTGCCGCCAAGTCAAAACCCTGTTTTATTGTCTCTGCTCTTTTTTCTGCCATAACGAAATGCAAAATTACATACTAAAAATGAAAAAACAGCGTTTTATAAACAAAAAAGTAATCATTTTTTATCATCATTATGAAAATCAGAACCATATTTACGCTTGTTGCAAGCCTGCTCTTACTTAACGGATGTAGCAAACAGAGTGAGGATTACGACTATGGAATGTCGGTAACCATACCAAGCATAGTCGGAACGCCGATAAGCAACCTTTCTGCTCAAGAACTGAACTTTTTTCGTGCTACAAACGCCTTTCAAACCGCAGCATTAGAGAAATTTTATAAACAAAACCCTGACCAAAACATTGCTATCTCGTCCTTATATCTGTTTTCAGACCTGATAAACAATGCTGCTTTTGAGCCTTATTTTGATGCCTTTTATTCAAACTTTGACCTGACCAATCTTCCTGCCAATAGCATGGAGGGAGTCTTGGATTCAATCTATTGTTTCATTAAAGACCTTGATTCTTCGTTGGTTATAAGCTCGTCTTTTGATGTTTTGCCAGATAGCAGTATTGTTGTCAATCAGTCAGTTGGCATTATGTTTCTCTATGACGATGCTGTGAAGGTGCAAAAGGCTGTGTCGGGCAGCAAGAAAGATGTTTTCTCGCTCTCAGACAGGTTTGGCATCTATGAAAGTGAGCATGAAACGGTTGGGGAAGTGCCTTTTGGAAACGGGAATTATTCGTTGGTGATGATAAAGCCAAAGGGTGATTTGACGAATTATGTTGAAAATTTTTCAGAACACAGATACAAAAGCCTCATAGACAGCTTGCGAGAGCAGAATGTTAATATTACCTTCCCCGATTTTGACTTCACTACCGAGAAACTGCAATTCACATTTCCGAAATTTGACAATATGACAAGCGAAATACCCGATTCTCTTAGCGTAAAGGTACAAACGGCTGTTGCTTTCAAGCGTCCGAATTATGCAATGCTCGCCTCCAAAGAGCAGGCTGCTGATAAACACTTGCCACAGACTGAAACGCTTGACAGAATTGCTTTTGACAACGATTTTATCTTTCTTTTACGAGGCAGATATTCCAATATAATTTTGCTTTTGGGTGTTTATCGCAAGTAGATAAAAGATTGCCATTCGCCTGTTTTGCAAAAAAGTTGTACCTTTGCACCTTATAAATATAAATAATCAATATCGCTATGGAAAAAGAAAAGTACGCATCTTATTCATTCAAAATCGGCTCTATGATAGGAGGGATTGTCTTTCTGTATCATATACTTATGTTCCATATTGCAAAGGATTCACCTGTTTTAACACGCTATATTTATATGGCAATCTTCATTGCGGGTCTTGCTTATGCCTTTGTCAATTACAGACGTAACATCGCAGTAAAGCCACAAGTAAAGTTCGGTCGCTTAATGGCAATCGGTACTATTGTATCTTTGGTCGTGTCCCTGTTTTATGCATTATTTGTTGCGGTAAAGATATATAAACTTGACCTTACTTTCATACAAAACAGCATTGATATGATGGCAACCCAGATGGAAAACATGGGCTTGGACGCTTCTTTGTATCAGGACGACAGAATGTACTCTCTAATGCAGCTTGTCTTTCCTTTTTCGTCCTTTATAGGTGATTTCGTTGGCAGTGTCTTGCTTTCGCTGATACTTTCTTTCTTTGTCAGCCGCACAAATGCAGCTCTACCTGATGATTATGAAGATGAACAATAATATTTTAAGATAATGGCTTTAGTTAAACGTTATAATTCACAAATGCATGGCAACTATTGGCGTGCGTTGTTGCAATATGGCTTCTATGGAGGCTTGTTATTGAGTTTTGTAGTGCTGTTGCGTTATTGGCTTATTTTACCTTTGTCGCAACCTGTTACTTATGTAGAAAATATTATTTTGCTTCTCTTAATGATTATCTTTCTTTGGCGTTACCGCAGTAAATTACCACAAGAGAAGATTACTTTCAAAGAGGGTTATATTGTAACTGTTGGGCTTGGCGTTGTGGCTTCCATTGTCTATGGTATGTTTATATATTTATATGCTTGGAAGATAGACCCTGCCATATCAGATAGATGTTTTGCCATACAAAGAGCGATTGAAGCGAACAATATGTTTAGTGATGATCAGGTTAGAGTTATGACAACCAAACAGTCGTTGGCTCTTTCTGCTATAATGTTGTCGTCTATCCTGTCTGTCTTATGGGCAATGATTACGGCGTTGTTCTTACGTACGGAAAAGGCAGAGGTAATGAAGTAAAAATAATATTATGGATATATCAATTATCGTTCCGTTATATAATGAAGAGGAGTCGCTGGAAAAGTTACTTGCGTGGATAAAGCAGGTTATGACAGAGCAGAACTTTTCTTATGAAGTGATTTTTGTTGATGACGGCAGCCGAGACAAGTCGTGGCAGATGATAGAGCAGGCAGCCTGTGAGTTGCCTGATAACGTAAGGGGCGTAAAGTTTAGTAGAAATTATGGGAAATCAGCGGCTTTGAATGTAGGTTTTGAATACGCTCAAGGCGATGTTGTCATAACGATGGACGCCGACTTACAGGACAGCCCGAACGAAATACCGGAGTTATACAAAATGGTTATGCAGGGCGGTTATGACTTAGTGTCGGGCTGGAAAAAGAAGCGTTACGACTCAAAGATTATGAAAAATATCCCCTCTAAGCTATATAATGCAACGACAAGGGCTATTACAGGCATCAAACTTCACGATTTCAACTGCGGTTTGAAGGCTTACCGTAATGAAGTTATAAAATCAATAGAGGTTTATGGCGAAATGCACCGCTATATTCCTGTTATAGCAAAAGGAGCGGGCTTTTCCAACATAGGCGAAAAGGTTGTGCAGCACAGGAAGCGTGAGTTTGGAGTGTCAAAGTTTGGAATGAACCGCTTTGTGCATGGTTACCTTGACTTAATATCCATAATCTTTATCTTAAAGTTTGGCAAAAAGCCTATGCACTTTTTTGGTCTCTGGGGCAGTGTTATGTTTATCATTGGTATTGCTTTGGCTGTAGTAATGGGAGTGCAGAAAATAGTAGCGGGAATGGAAGGAATGAATATGCGACTTATAACCAACAGCCCTTATTTCTATATTGCTCTGGCGACAATGATTATAGGATGTCAGCTTTTCCTTGCAGGCTTTTTAGGAGAAATGATAGGGCGAAATTCTTCTACGCGTAACACATATTTAATCAGTAAAAAGAAAAATTTGTAATCTATGAACACATCACGCATAAGGCAGGTGATAGAGCAGTCTATTGATGTCAAACAACATTTGTTAAGCAATACTGACTTCTTATCTGAAATAGACAAAGTATCTTCTGTGATAATTGAAGCATATCAGCAAGGCAACAAGGTTTTGTTTTGTGGTAATGGTGGCAGTGCTGCCGATGCTCAACATTTAGCTGCAGAATTGTCTGGCAGGTTTTACTATGACCGTCCTCCTTTAGCGGCAGAGGCTTTGCATGTCAATACTTCATATCTTACGGCTGTGGCAAACGACTATTCTTATGATATAATATATGCTCGGATTGTGGAAGCAATGGGCAAGAAAGGTGATATTCTTATCGGTTTATCAACCAGCGGCAACTCAAAGAACGTCATTGCAGCAATGGAAAAGGCAAAGCAAAAAGGGATGACAACCATTTCTCTTACAGGATTGGGCGGAGGACTTATGGCAGAGAAATCTGACTATCTGCTTGCCGTACCTTCCGCCGACACTCCACGCATACAGGAAAGCCACATAATGATTGGGCATATCATTTGTGAGTTAGTAGAAAGTACTTTGTTCCCACGATAGAACACTTCAAGAGACACAAATAATAACAAAAGGTGTGAAAAGAGTAAGAAAACCCAATATAAATAAGATTCGCATATTTCTTAAACGGAATAAAATCTTTTTTGAGGTTTTTTCGTTATTGATAATAGGTTTTGCAGGAATAATATTTGGCTATTTTCAATGGCAAGTAAATAAAATGCAGTTGCATATTAACGAGATTGAAAAACAACCATTGTTTAGAATTCATTTTTCTGAAGAATATAAGCCTTATGCATCATTACCATATAAGCCATTAGACACAAATGAGTTTAAGCGTTACTTGGGTTTTTATACTACAATAAATCAATACATCATACCACGTTGGAGTCTGGTAGAAACTCCAACATACACAAATTTATGGAATACTATTGAGAAGGATAGCATTACGATGTCTTTGGTCGCAAAGTATTATACTTTTGATAAGGATGAGAACTCAATACTTGACCCAAAATATAGACAAGCTAATAAGAATTATAATAAAGCAATGCATAGACTATTTGAAAAGATATATGAAGAACACGATAGCATAAGGCGTATCAATTTGAATAAAAGAGATAGTGTGAGGCGTGCTAATTGGAGTACATGGATAGAGTCATATCAAATATTTAATCAAGGACATCCAATAAAAGATTTAAATTATTTTATATGGACATATTACGAAGTTAGTCATTATATAAATAAAAAGAAAGCAGACGTGTATTACATTGACCTTAATAGTTATATGAATTGGAATTATAACGTAGCAATAAATAATGATAAGAATAGTGTAGGCTTATTGGTTTCTGACTCTTCAGGTGGAAAAATGTGCGATGAATACTTCAGAATTTGGGGCGAATTTCGTAACGACAGCAATTTTAAAGACACAGAACATGATAGTTGGTATTTATCTAAACATCATTTAACTCGCATAAAATATATGGATGTTCTAAATAAAAACCAAGCAGTCTATTTTAGTGATGAATTGCCAATAAGTGAAAGTAGCTATAAAAAAATTAGAAAACAATTAAATGAAAGAGAGTCTGTAAATCCAGCTGATGTTACTATAGATATGATTAAAAAAATATGTAACAAAAAATAAAAGGTTGTCGTTATCAGGCAAAATAAACAAGTCATAATGAAATTGGAAAAGATAAGTCAAATTTTTGAAGAAGCCTCTCTATCACATAGAATTAAATGAGAAAGGTAACTGTATTAACGTTTGCAATTATTAAAATAAAGTGAAATTTAGAAGATGACAAAGGTTGGAATAATGAGTGATTCTCACGGCTTAGTGCCCAAGCAGGTTTATACGTTTTTCAAAGATGTAGATTTAATACTCCACGCAGGTGATATAGGGACAAGCTATGAGCTTTCAGAATTGCAGAACTTTAAGAAGACGATAGCCGTTCGCGGTAACATTGATTCCGTGTGTGAATTTGCTACTCTGAAAGACTTGGAGGTCTTTTTCATAGAGCAGATAAAAGTAGTCTTAACTCATATCGGAGGCTACCCAAAGCATTATGCTTCTGGCATAAAAGAGTTTCTGCAAAGCCAAACGCCTAACCTTTTTGTTTGTGGGCATTCTCATATCTGCAAGGTGATGTTTGATGACGATTTGAAGCTGTTACATATCAATCCGGGTGCGTGTGGCAGACGCGGAATACACGTCAAAAGCACTCTTATCAGGTTGGAGATAGATGGAATAGAGATGAAAAACCTTGAAGTGCTGGAATATGACAAGTGAAAATTGCCTGCCCTTGCAGTTCTGTTTAATTAAGAAAAGATGTTTTATGATTAAGAAAATTGTTATTCTGTTTGCCTTTTTATCAACAGGCATTTTGGCTTCGGCTCAGTTTGTTGCTCGTTCGGAATTTGGCGTTATGCTTGGTGGCTCTAACTATGTAGGCGACATAAACAACGCAAGAGAGGTAACAAAGCAAGACTTTATGAACCAGTTTGAGACAAGCTTTGACTTTTACAACGTCAGCTTTATGGGAGGCTTGATTTACCGCTATAATTTATCCCCTCGCTGGGTGCTGAGAGGCAATATTCTTTTCACCAAACTTTGGGGTGAGGACTCTCATTTTAACAACAGCCGCAACCTTAGCTTCAATACGTGGTGCAATGAGGCGTCTTTTATGGTTGAATTCAACTTCTTTGACTATCAAACCGGCAGTCTAAAACATCGTGTCAGCCCTTACATTTTTGCAGGCTTATCTTTGTTTTATATGAACCCAAAGACAGAAGTAATGAATCCTTACACATTAGAAATGGAAGAGGTTTTCCTTCGTGATTTATCAACCGAAGGGCAGGGTATGGCAGGCTATGGTACTACTTATTCACGCTTTCAAGTTGCTATTCCTTTTGGTCTGGGCATCAAAGTCAGCGTTAGTAAATATATATGTATCGGTTTGGAGTACGGATTTAGAAAAACATTCACCGATTACCTTGATGACATTAGCACAAACTACGTTGATAGAGACGAACTCTTGGCTTGGGGAGGTGCAATGACTGGTGCTGCCGCTGATAGAACCAATGAAATTGAGCCTAACGTATATCACGCCGCCAACTCTATGAGAGGTAACCCTAACACAAAAGATTGGTACAGCTTTTTCGGCGTAACACTCACCACAAAGCTACCTGCGTCAAAGAAATGTGAAACATTCAGAGGTGTTAGGTAGAAGTAAGATATGCCTTATCTGCTTTACCTTATCCTTTCTCCATATAATAATGCTCAATGTTGGCTTCCAAAAACTTTTCACCTTGTTTTACAAAGCCAAAATCTTCATAAAAGCCCACCAAATAGGCTTGTGCGTGTATCTTTATCTTGCTATAACCCAATTCTGCTGCGTGTTGAAGAACATATTGCAGCAGTTCCTTGCCGATACCCTTTCCTCTGTATGCCTTACGCACTGCTAAACGTCCGACTTTGGCATAATCGTCAAAGACAAGCATTCGTGCCGTGCCAACAGGTTCATCATCTATGGTTGCTAAGAAATGAATAGCGTCCGAGTCTTGCCCGTCTAATTCCTCCCAATAAGCACAATGTTGCTCCTCAATGAAGACAACACCCCTTATAAACAGGGCTTTCTGCAAATCATCGGCAGTATCAATTACTCTGTATTGAATTTTGAACATTGCTATTCTTTATTTATTATCACTAAGCAATGTCTTTTAAAAGAATAAATAGATTTTGCTATTCATAATATTCTATTTGTCGCTCGGTAATTGTTATAAATCTGCCGTTGTATCTAATTCGTTCAATCCAATTACCATGTTTGTCAATTTTATATTTGAAAGTAGTTAAGCTATGTCCAATTTCGTTCCCCGCATCAAACTCACTATCTTCTTCAATCACCATCTCATTGCTATCATACTTATAAATCTTTTTTTCATAGAAGCTATTCCCTCTGCATATCTGTTTTTGCTCAATCACCCTTCCCTCATTGTCATATTTGAAATCAAGCTTCAGCTCTAACCCTCCATCATCAGCATACGCATATACTGTAATTTCTCTGCCTTCCTTATCATATTTATGAACATATTTCATCTCCACCTCTCCGTCTGGTAAATAATGAATATCTGTTATTAGATTTTTATTGTACTTATAAATAGTATAGCCAACCAAGCTATCATTACCATTATAGCTATTTGCTTTAATTAGCTTTGTGTCTTCGTATTGGTAAATAGACCTTCCTTCCAGCCTGTCACCAAAATACTCTATGTATTCTGTTGTATAGCCTTGATTATTATATTTGACCAAAGAACTCGGATTACCATAACGAACAATGTCCTCCTTTCTTATTGTTCTCAAAGTATCAATTGCTTTGTAGCTAATTTCTCTAACACTTTTGACCTTGCCCTTTGAGCCTTCCGCTTCCAAATCAGTCTTTTTGTCTATTGGATTATTGGTAGAGCAAGCCGCAATAAGCAATGTGGCAAATGCGGGTAAGAACAGTGCTGCTTTCATATCTTTATCTCAGTCTCTCTGAAGACCTTACCAGTATCTCATCTTTCTTTATCGCCTTTTGAGCAAGATAAAGCAAGAAGATTTGTACCAAAGGAAAGTACGCTGCCAAGCCATAAGATGAGCCTGTCAAGAATAAACCCTGCGGAATGTCCTTTTGAGCAACGCCAACGGCAAAAAACCACAGGCAAATCCAATAAGCAATACACACCAAGTAGTTAAAGGCTAAAACTCTTATCTGACGCATACGGTTCTTGTAAAGAAATATCGTTATCAAACTTATGATAACTATCACCGACTGCAAAATCAACAAAAGCCAGTTTGAATTAAAAAAGCCCTCTCGGTCTTGCTGAAGAAGGAAGTATTGAAAGGTCATCTGCTCTCCCTTAATATCCACAATCATAAAGGCTATCGGGAAGAATAAAGCTGTGATTGACAAGGCTATAACAGCAACAAGGTACAATGTTTGAATTCTTTGTATCATCTTTTTTTTAGTTTATTGTATCATTTTCAGGTGGCAAAGGTACGCATTTTTTCTTTGTTATTTGCTAATTTTTACTAATTTTGCCGCCTTCAAATAAGAAAAGTATTGAAAATAATATCAATAGAACAGATTAAAGACTTGGAGTTCCGACCTGTTGTTAGCGTTGGAATGTTTGACGGAGTGCATATTGGACATCAACAACTGCTGGCTTGCGTTGTCAAAGAAGCCAAGCAACTCTCTACTTCATCAGCCGTCATCACCTTTTCCAATCACCCACGACTTATTTTGCAGAAGCCAAACGACAATCCAATCAGCTTATTACAAACAAACCAAGAGCGAATGAAGCGTTTGGAGCAATGCGGCATTGATTACGTATTCACGATTGACTTTTCGGTGCAATTTTCGAGTCTTTCGCCTGCTGCCTTTTTGGATTTAATTGTTGCCAAACTTAACCCTGTGCTTATGATTATGGGTTATGACAACTATTTTGGGCGTAATACGGCGGCGGAACTTGACACCATTTTAAGCAAAGGGTTTTACAGGCAGATGAAGATTTATAGGACTGACGACTGCGTTTATTTCAAGGGGTTGGAAGTCAGTTCTACTCAAATTAGAAAGGCTTTGGGCAGTGGTGATATGCCGTTGGCGAATGCTATGTTGGGCTATTCTTACACGCTTTGCGGCAAAGTGATTGACGGCTATAAACAAGGGCGAAGTTTGGGCTTTCCAACAGCAAATCTGAGTGTCAATCCGCTGAAACTAATCCCAAGAAAAGGGGTCTATGCCACCAGAGTAGCGATTGAAAATCAGACCTTAAACGGCGTAGTCTTCATAGGAGAGCGACAAACCTTTGCTTTGACCGACCTGACGATTGAAGTGCATATTTTTGATTTTGATAACGATATTTACAATCAGGATATTGAGCTGCTATTAGTTGATTTCATAAGAGAGGAGCAGCGTTTTGCGTCTGTCCAAGACCTTAAAAACCAAATAAAACACGACTGCGATGAAGCCAAACGTATTCTTACTTAACGCTTTATTTATTTTGTTTGCCGCCAATCTCTTTTCGCAGCAGCGAGAGTTTTATTCCTTGGAAGAAGCCTTGAAAACGCCCGACCAAGTGAGGGTTTTAATCCTCAAAAAGCAGCATTTGAAGTCAGTACCATCTCAAATCTATGAACTAAAGAACCTTGAAAAGCTATCGTTATCAAGAAATTCTATCGCCATTATCCCCGATAGCCTTGCCATATTAAAGAATTTACATTATATAGACCTGTCTTCCAATAATATAACGAGCCTTCCCTGCTCCCTTGCCTCACTTCCGCTTGACACATTGGTACTTTGGGACAATCCTCTTTACTTTGTAGATAGCTGTCTCTCCGTTTTACCTGTCAAGTATTTGGATATAAGAGCAATAGATATGAATAAAGAAGAGCAGGATGCCATTCTGTCCCTCTTTCCTCAAGCAAAAGTCCGCAAAAATCACCCTTGCAACTGCAAAAGGTAGGCAATAATTTCACTTTTCTTTCTTTCACTTTTTCCAACCTTTGCTATAACTTAGCCAAGCGGCATTTTAATTTATTCAAGTGCCGTTTTAATTTACCCTTTCTTTGTTTTAAATTCGGTAGGTATATACCAAAAATTCGGTAGGTATATACCTATTGCTCGTTTGGTATATACCAAATTTTCGTTTGCTATATACCTACCGAATTTTTGGTATATACCTACCGAAT
>JAISLH010000104.1 GCA_031260565.1 Bacteroidales bacterium | reverse complement strand
GATTTCATTGAAATTGCTCAAAGGAGGATACAAAAAGAGGTTGGATTATTTTAGGCGGGTAAAACGTTTTTCATTTTTTGCTTTCTCATATCAAAAACTTTTTGTAACTTTGCACCTTGAAATGTAGGAATTTTGAGGTGCTTTTGTTTTTTACTAAATAAAAGCAGAATGTCCAAAAAGTGATTACAGAGTAAAAACAAGGCTATAAAGAGTTCATTGAGAAAGGTTTATATGGTGCAAATATGGGGATTTTACCATTATTTAATACCCTCAACAGATTGAAAGCGAAGCAATTACCTGCTACATATTGTTTTTAGACTGCAAAGGTAATAAATTATACTAAATAACATTCAATCTTAGCATTTTTCCAAAAACAATAACGCTTGATACTAACTCAATATGGACAAAGCAGACTCTTACAACAGCTCAACGAAATGCCGTTCCGTGAAATGGAAGCAGCCTTCCAGTTTTTAATGTTGCATAGATAAGACCCTAATTTGAAGCATTACCATATTCTAATTGACTCTAATATTTTTCTTTTTTCTCCGTAAGAGAAATCATAAATGTTTTCAATAGAATATATGCTAAACATATATTTAGACCATCCAAAATAAGTAAGATATGTAAATGAATAATCTATAGAATCGGATGATTTACATAACTCAAATTCATCAAAACAACTATCAATTATTGGTCTTTCCCATTTGCGATGTGAATCAAATATTAAATAATATGAATGATTGTTTTTATCCAATCGTTTTTCCGTCAATGTTGTTCCCATATAAGCATATGCCGCATTTGTTATCATATATTTGACTGTTGTATCCAGCCAAGTATTTGTATCAGGTTTATTTGGTCTATTCCAAAAAGATTTTGAAGGATTTTCAATATAAAGGCAAAAATACGCATTTCTGTCTTTTGCTGAATAAAATACTAATTTACTTTGTTCTATTAGTAAATTATCGCAAAATTGAGGATTACCTTTTTGTCGTTCAATAGTATCAGAAAAATGAGATGGAAGGCAAAAAGATATATGCTTATTGTCTATTTCATACTCATATTTTACCATACCACAATCACATTGCGTATCATTATCATTACTCTTATCGCAAGCGGCAACAAAAATAATGAGAGAAAATATGTAAATAATCTTATCTTTTCCCATTTTTCTTTTGTTTATAATTGTTGGTGCAATATTCTTCATAGAAGTATGATAATTTACTTTTTATGTTGGAATTTAATGTATCATACATTTCACAAAATTCTTTTTTATGATAATCTTTTATCAGATTTTCTACATTTTCAAAATACGATTCTGCATAATATCCATCTACAAAATCAGAAATATTCAAAACTGAAAAAAATACACGAGAACTCGTTTTTGATTTATTATACATTATTTCATCTAACTTATTCCAATATTTATGTATGCCTCCCTTTTCATAATCACAATGAAAATAAATTGAAAATTGTTCTTGTGAAGAAGGAATACATTCCAGTAAATCATTTTCGTTTACAATTTCATTTTGCAATAATAATGAAATACATTTTTCTAAATTTAATATATAACCAGTATTATTTGGATTGTTCAATATTTTTTGAAAATAATTATCTGTATGACTAAACAACCACGTCTTGTTTGAATTCTGAACAGAAGTAACAGATATTTTTTCTACTGATAATGTGTCTTTATTGATTTCGTCTATATTTTTAGATATTTCCTCTTTTTGATTGTTAGAAGAACAACCAACATTTAATAAAATAAATAACGACAATATAATTCTATCCATAATTTACAATTATTTAAAAATTAAAGAGGATATATATACACGTGTTTTGTCCGCAACATTATTCCATTTAATAGTTATCAATAGAAATTATTAACGCAAAAGGCTGTCCATCTTCCATAATATCTTTATAAAATCTTATTTTTATTGTTACCAATCCTTGCCAAAGGAGATTTTGGTTTATTGTATTAGAAATATTTTTATTTTCAGGAATATAGTACTCCACATTACAATAACAAAATGCAATAGATGTTGTAGGAATAAAACCTAATACCCTATCTATGTCCTCTTCTGCAAAAATAACTGCTTTACCAATATCATAAAAAGTTGCAATAATTTCCTTTTCACATATTCCATCATCATTAAAAATTAAATTTTGAAATAAACAAGAATCTATTCTATTGTTTAGAGAACGAATACAATTACTACTTTGTGCACAAATAGATTTTGACACAAATAATAATAATATTAGAACTACTTTAATTTTAACTCTCATTTTATACCTCCACTTTTCTAGGTTTCCAATCCACTTGTACAGGTGTCATTGCATCCGTATAGTTGTTAAGAGCATAAGGGTTGCCATTGAAGCCGTAGTAATAGTGCTTGTCATAAGCGTAGTCTTGGACAAAGTTACCCATTCCGCCGCCGTCTATTTGAGTTATATTTCCAACGTTGTTACTCATATTCATTATTCTTAACGATGTGCAAAACTACTAAATTTATTTGAAAACAATAATTTATGAAAATATTTTTCACATTGGCAATAAGAGTACTCAATCTCGTCAAAATGAAACGCCGCTTCATTTTCTTAAAGTGGCGTTTCGTGACGCTAAAACGCCGCTTTAGGAAATTAAAACGGCGTTTCATTTTAGCCTTATAAAAAAATATGATTATCTATCTCTTATGACAAAGAAATGAAACCGTCTTTTAGCTCAAGCAAACCATCATCTATCATAGCCCTTAGCACAGGCATAACGCTGTCATTGCTTCCAAGATGAATGTTGTTGCTGAAAAATGAAATGGGTTGGGAATTTGATTGCAGGGATTGGAGGATAAGGCTCTTTATATCCTGTTTGGCTATTGGCGTTGAGTGACATACATCACATTTTCCGCAAGGCTGGACATTTTCTGCAAAATATGCTAAAATTTGTTGTTGGCGGCATTGCGGCTTTTCAATGAATTCTATCATCATTTCAGCCTTTGCCATTGCAGATTGTTTTAATTGCAGGTATTCTTGTGGGAGGACGAAGCTCGTATCGGGCAGGCGGTCTTGCAGAAACGTTATATGCTGCCCCTCAACCTTAGGTTCATAATCCAAAATGTTATATTTGACAAGATATTGCAAATCCTTAATAACCTGCTCCTTTGACTGCTTGACGGATTTTGCCATTCGGCTTTCGTCAATGTACGTCATCTCACTCATAATTGCCGAATACTCACGCCATAAGTAGTCTATCAGAGCATAATATTGAGGATATTGCGTTGTAAAATCACGTAAATAGTCAGGCTTTACAAGTATCATTGCTTTGGATTTTGGAAATTCCTCCTCGTTCAAAACTATGAAGCCATTGTGTTCAAGTATCTGCAAGGCATTAAAGGCTGCAAATGGTTGAAACCTGTACTTCATCACAAAATCAGAAAGACTAAAAGCAAAGACATTTGCCTTGCCTGAGCCAAAAGGAATGTCAAAAAAACTGAACAGAGCGTTGTAAATACTCCTTATATACTCCGTTTCAGGGTAACTAAGACTTACTCTTCTTCGCAAGTCTTCCTTGTCTTGCGACTGATAAAGCAGCAAGGCAAAAGTTTCTTTTCCGTCTCTGCCTGCTCGCCCTGTCTCTTGAAAGTAAGTTTCTATATTTTCGGGAATATCAACGTGGATAACATAACGCACATCAGCCTTGTTGATACCCATACCGAAGGCGGTAGTAGCAACAATCAAAGGCAACTTACCTTCTTTCCAAAGGTTCTGACGGGCATTGCGGTCATACATGGAAAGACCTGCGTGATAGGCAAGGGCGTTTAGACCCATTCTTTGCAAATCCCTTGCTATTTTTTCGGTGTTGGCACGTGAGCGAGCATAAACTAAGCCGCTTCCTTCAAGTTTCTGATAAAGGGAAGCAATCTTAGCCGCCTTGTTGTGTTCCTCCAGTACCATATAATTAAAGTTTGAACGGAGGAAAGTGGCTTGTATTATGTTGTTTTGGCGGAACTGAAGCAGTGATTGAATTTCCCCTTTGACTCTTTGCGTGGCTGTTGCTGTCAGAGCTAATATTGGTACATTTGGATGATAGGGTCGCAGCTTGGCAATATCCAAAAAAGCAGGGCGAAAGTCATGTCCCCAAATGGATATGCAATGAGCCTCATCCACTACAATAAGTCCGACTTTCATCTGTTTGAAAGCCTCCATAAAAGCGTTAGAACGTATCCTTTCTGGTGCAATAAATAATATTTTTAGCCTGTTGGAAACGGCGGCATTGAGTATTGCTTCTACTTTTGAAGCAAAAAGAGACGAGTTTATAACCTTTGCCTTGATTGCTCGTTGCTCCAAGTCCTCCGATTGGTCTTTCATCAAAGATATGAGAGGCGAAATGACAAGACAGACACCCTTTATAGCCATAGCAGGAACTTGATAGCAAAGACTTTTGCCGCTTCCTGTTGCCATTAAAGCCAATGTATCCTTGCCTTCCAGCACAGAAGCTATGACCTCTTGCTGTTGTGGGCGAAAGGAAGAGTATCCCCAGTATTTTTTAAGTATTTCTAACGGCTCAATATCCACTTTCGTTATCCGTGAATAGCCTCTCCGTAAGCCGCTTCAATAGCTTCCATAACACCTTCGCTCATTGTAGGGTGAGGAGCAACGGCTTCCAAAATCTGACGTGCCGTAAGGTTGTTTTCTCTCGCCGTTACAACTTGGTAAATCAGCTCTGTAACATTGTCTCCTACCATTGAGCAGCCGAGTATCTTATCAGTATCAGCGTCAATAACCACTTTGACAAAGCCGTCTCTACTTCCAGATGCGGCAGCCTTTCCCGAAGCCATATACATAAACTTTCCAACCCGTACGTTCTTTCCTTCCTCTTTTGCCTTTGCCTCAGTAATGCCGCAGGACGCTATTGCAGGAGTGGTATATGTACAGGCAGGGATATTATCATAATCAACAATTCTCGGCGTCAAGCCTTTGATAGCCTCAACGCAGACAACAGCCTCACGAGACGCCACATGAGCCAAAGCCTGTCCATGTACAATGTCTCCGATTGCATAAACGCCTTTTATGTTGGTGCGATAAAAATCATCAACAACAATCTTCCCACGTTCAAGCGTTACACCCACTTCTTCTAAACCAATGTTTTTGGTATTAGGTTCAACACCTACTGAGGAGAGAACAACATCTGCTTCCACGATCTCTTCACCTTTCTTGCCCTGAATGATAACTTTACATCTGCCATCGTCAGTAAATTCAACTCTTTCAACAGATGCGTTTGTCATAACCTTCATTCCGTCTTTCTTAAAGCAACGCTGCAAAGTGCTGCTTGCTTCCGTATCTTCGTTCGGCACTATTGCAGGCAAAAACTCCACCAAAGTAACCTGAGTACCTATCGTTTGGTAGAAATTAGCGAACTCACTGCCGATAGCACCCGACCCAACAACAACCATAGACGCAGGCTGCCTGTCCAGTGTCATCGCTTCACGATAGCCAATGATTCTTTTGCCGTCCTGTCTTAAATTAGGAATCTGCTTGCTGCTTGACCCGGTAGCCAGAATGATATGGTCGGCTTCGTAAGTAGCCATTTCGCCATTGCTATTGACCAAAATGCTTGACGCCGTAGCCAATTTTGCTTCACCAACTATAACATCTATCTTATTTTTGTTCATCAACATAGCAACGCCCTTGCTCATCGTTTGAGCAACTTGGCGAGAACGTGCCACCATTTTTGACAAATCGGGCTTAATTTCGCTATCTATCTCAACACCATAAGCGTCCGAGTGCTTGCAGTAGTAATACGCTTGAGCCGATTTAAGCAAGGCTTTAGTAGGAATGCAACCCCAATTAAGGCAAATGCCTCCCAGATTTTCTCTTTCAACAACTGCCGTTTTGAAACCAAGCTGTGCCGCACGCACAGCAGCAACGTATCCTCCGGGACCGCTACCTATAACAATAACATCGTACTTCATCTTCTGAATAATTTTGGTTAAATGTAGTAAAAAATAATTCTATCAAATTTTTAGACTGCAAAGGTACAATAAAATTTTCACTTGACACGCTTTACCAAAAGACCGAAGCAAAAAAGCGACAATTACTGCGTCTAAAATACAAAATAAATTCAGATAATTTATACAAAAACAACATCAATTCAGGCGGAAAAAATAAGTTTATTTTACATTAAAAACTCGTAAAAAAGATATTATTTTACCATTTTTCTGACATAATTTTACGAAAAAAAGAGTGATTTTTCCTAAATGCCACTTCGTCATAACGAAACGCCGTTTCAATTTTCTAAAGTGGCGTTTCGTGACACTGAAACGCCGCTTTAATTTTGGCAAAAAACAAAAAAAGGGGATAAAATATCATATTATCCCCATAAGGTTATATATTGCATTATCGCAATATCATATCATAAAATTTATATAAAATCGTCAGGTTTTTAACAGGCAAAAGAGGTAGTTTTTAATGAAAACTTGTTGCATTAAATCTGTAAATTGTGATGTTGTTTTTTGATATTGATTTGTCATAGTCATATTCTGTTTTGAAGGTGCAAAAGTACAAAAAAATCTTTTATGAGATGGCAATAGAATTACCTTTATTTTATAGTGTTGAAAAGCAAATGTATAACCGCATATTTTGGTTTTATTGCTGTTTTTTGCCAAACAATGATATGCCAACAAAGTAACAGCCTACTGCCATTTTGACATACCAATTTCCGATTGGCATATAAATTGCCTCCTGTAAGGTAATAAGACGATAAATAGTATTTTTAACATAAAATTTAATAGAAAATGAAAGGACAAATAAACGTAAAGACGGAGAATATCTTCCCTATAATCAAGAAATTTCTCTATTCAGACCACGAAATATTCCTTCGGGAGATAGTTTCCAATGCCGTAGATGCCTCACAGAAACTTAAGACGCTTGTTTCTCTTGGTCAGTACAATGAAGCTGTGGGAGACAATACGATAGATGTTGTGTTGGATAAGAAAAAGAAAACATTGAGCATCATTGACCGAGGCATTGGTATGACCAAAGATGAGGTTGAGCGATATATAACCAACATTGCTCTCTCTGGTGCGGAAGAATTTATTGAGAAATTTAAGGGAAAGGACGCCGAAGAAGCTGCCAACCTTATCGGACACTTTGGTTTGGGATTCTTTTCTGCTTTTATGGTCAGTGATAAGGTTGAGATTGATACGTTGTCTTATCAGGGTGGCGAAGCAGTGCATTGGTCTTGTGATGGCTCTCAGGAATATGACATAGAGGAAGGCAAATGGACGGAAAGAGGAACAAAGATTACCATGCACATTGCCAAAGAGAGTGAGGAGTTTGTGGAGGAAAGTAAAATCCTTGAATTGTTAAAGAAATATTGTCGCTTTATGCCTGTCAATATTCGTTTTGGAAAGGAAAAAATATGGGTAGATGACGAGGAGAAAAAGGACAAAGACGGCAACCCTGAGCGTGTTCAGAAGGAGCAAGACCGCATTATCAACAACTCAAACCCTCTATGGAAACAAAAACCTGCCGACTTGAAAGACGAAGACTATCTTAAATTTTATCGTGAATTATATCCGATGAATTTTGACGAGCCTTTGTTCCATATACATCTGAATGTGGATTACCCTTTCAACCTTACAGGCATACTTTTCTTCCCCAAGATACAGAAAAACATTGAGCCGACAAGAGATAAGATACAACTATACTGCAATCAAGTCTTCGTAACCGACAGTGTTGAGGGTATCGTGCCTGAATATATGATGTTGTTGCGAGGAGTGATTGACAGCCCCGACATACCTTTGAATGTAAGCCGCTCATATCTCCAGTCAGACGCAAGTGTTAAGAAGATTGCTGCTCATATATCCAAGAAGGTCGCCGACAAACTTGAACAGATAAGCAACAACAACCACGAGGAATTTGAAAAGAAGTTTGAGGACTTGAGGGTTTTCATACAATATGGTATGATTACTGATGAAAAATTCTGTGAAAAGATGGAGAAAATCTTCCTCTTTCGTAACACCGAAGGCAAGTTCTTCACAATGGAAGAATACAAGAACAAGATAGAAGTGTTACAGAAGAACAAGGACAAACATCTTATCTATCTCTACACTTCCAATACCGATGAGCAGTATTCCTACATTCAGGCGGCTAAAGATAAAGGCTATGACGTCTTAGTTATGGACGGCATTCTTGATAATCATTTCATCAATATGCTTGAGCAGAAGCTAAAAGACTCTCATTTTACCAGAATTGACGCTGATGTTATTGACAAACTGATTGCCAAAGATGAGGAAATACCAAGTAAGCTCTCGTCTGAAGAATGTGAAAAGGTTAAAACGTTGGTTGAAGCGGTTGTTGATAAACAAATATTGAATGTTCAGACACAATCTTTGGAACAAACGGCAAAGCCTATGACCATAACGCAAGATGAATATATGCGGAGAATGAGGCAGATGTATGAAACGGGTAATTCACCTATGGCAAGTCTCTATGGCAATATGCCTCTGACTTATAATCTCGTTGTCAATACCAATCATCCTCTTATCATAGAAGCACTAAACAGCGAAGATATAGAGCAACAAACCAATATCCTTTCGCAACTCAAAGACTTAGCTCTTATTTCGCAAGGGCTGTTAAAAGGTAAAGACTTGGAAACATTCATTGAGCGAAGCATCGGAATAATTAAATAAGTAAAGATAAACATACATTTTTCATCAAAGGGTAATCTATAAAAGATTGCTCTTTCTTTTTATATAACAAAAGAAATATGTACCTTTGCCGAAAAAAAAGATTGATATGGAAAGCATTAAAAAAATTTACACCATTGGCAACGGACCTTCATCCTCACACACCATTGGACCTAAGACAGCCGCTGCAGAGTTTGCTAAAAAAGCCCCAGACGCTAAGCGATATGTCGTTACCCTTTATGGTTCTCTTGCCGCAACTGGTATAGGGCATTTAACCGACAAGGCGATAACCGATGTGCTTGGCAAAGATAGGACAGAGATAGTCTGGCAACCCGAAATCTTCCTGCCTTTTCATCCCAATGGAATGAAATATGAGGCGTATGATGAGGCGAATAATTTGATAACCGACTGGATAATCTTCAGCATTGGCGGTGGAAAAATTGCTGACCAAAACACAGCCTTCACTGAGCAACACATCTACCCGCATAAGAACATAGCAGAGGTGCTAACCTACATAGAGCAAGGCGGTTTGACGTATTGGGAGTACGTGCAAGAGTTTGAAGACGCCTACATTTGGGATTATCTGCAAGAGATATGGCAGACGATGAAGCAGTCAGTGGAAGATGGTTTGCAGTCAGAGGGTGTTCTGCCGGGTGGCTTGCATTTACGGCGGAAGGCTATGTCCTATTACACTAAGTCTAAGAGTTATAAGCCTTCATTGGTCGGTCGTACTTCGGTTCAGGCGTATGCCCTTGCGGTTGCCGAGCAAAATGCTGCTGGTGGCACTATTGTTACTGCTCCAACTTGTGGGTCTTCAGGTGTTTTGCCTGCTGTTCTCTATCATCTTAGCAAGGAACACGGCTTCTCTGACAAACAAATCATCTGGGCATTGGCAACGGCGGCAACCTTCGGCAATGTTATCAAGAGCAATGCGTCTATTTCTGGGGCTGAAGTAGGTTGTCAGGGGGAGATAGGATCTGCTTGTTCAATGGCAGCAGCAGCAGCAAATCAGTTATTTGGAGGCACTCCGCAGCAAATAGAATATGCCGCCGAGATGGGTTTAGAACATCACTTGGGCTTGACTTGTGATCCAATCTTTGGCTTAGTGCAAGTGCCTTGTATAGAACGTAATGCTTTTGCGGCGTTAAGAGCTTTGGACGCCAATCTTTATGCTATGATGTCGGACGGAACTCATTTGGTATCTTTTGACAAAGTCGTTAAGACAATGAAACTCACGGGAAAAGATATACCTTCCCTTTACAAGGAAACGTCAGAAGGAGGTTTGGCTAAATTTGGTCTTAATAAGTAACAAATCACAATCATCATCGTTTAATAATGGTATGACCAAAGAACAAAAGCCAGCATTATAATGAGTTTTTTTACTCTAATGGCGACACGAACATTTAAAATGGCAATGGTGGATTAAGTCAAAGCGACTTATGTATAGATGAGGTTGTTGTGTAGAGAAATTAAGCAAGTATTAGCTGTAGGAGGCTACATCTTTGGCGGTAATTTTGCCTTCACAGAGGATTGTCAGGCGTTCAATGATGTTGCGTAACTGCCTAACGTTGCCGCTGAAGTCTAACTTGGACAACGCTTCCACAGCAGCTGGCTCAATTATCGTCTTGTTTGAACCGCTTTCCTTAGCAATTTGAGTTAAGAAATAGTCTGCCAAAAGCGGTATATCTTCTCGCCTATCATTCAGTGCAGGGACGTGAAGTTCTATGACACAAAGCCTATGATACAGGTCTTCGCGGAAGGTGTCCTTTTCTATCTCTTGTTTCAGATTTTTATTCGTTGCGGCTATGATACGCACATTTACCTCTATGTCTTTTTCACTTCCGACCCTTGTGATAGTCTTTTCCTGCAAGGCACGTAAGACTTTCGATTGTGCGGAAAGGTTCATATCACCAATCTCATCAAGGAAAAGTGTGCCTCCGTCAGCTTGCTCAAACTTACCTTTTCGCTGCTTTATTGCAGACGTAAAAGAGCCTTTCTCATGACCAAAAAGTTCGCTTTCTATTAGTTCATTTGGTATTGCGGCACAATTTATTTCCACAAAAGGTTGATTGCTGCGGGTGCTTTTCTGATGCAGACATCGGGCAACAAGTTCTTTACCACTACCATTGTCGCCAGTGATTAACACTTTGGCTTCAGTTGCAGCAATCTTATCTATCAATTTTTTCATAGCAATAATTGACGGAGATGTGCCAATAATATCATCAGTAATGGGTGAAGAATGGCTTTTGTGGCGTGGGGAAACGCTCGTAGGTTGTGTATTGTTGTTTCTATTGGTTAAGGCTTTGCTTATGGTTGCCAAGAGTTTGTTCAAGTCAAGGGGTTTTTCAATATAATCCACCGCACCTTGTTTCATACATTGGACAGCCGTCTCTATATCACCATGCCCAGAAATCATAACAATCGGAGGCTTGTTGTCAATGGCTTGAAGCACTTCTAAACCATCCATTTTAGGCATCTTTATGTCACACAAAACTAAATCATATTGCTCGCTTTTTATCTTCTTAACGCCTTCCTCTCCGTCAGTAGCTTCCTCAACGGCATAGTTCTCGTACTCCAATATTTCTTTAAGGGTACGGCGTATGGGTTGTTGGTCGTCTATTACAAGTATTTTGCTCATTTAGATACTTATTTTGTTATAGGTTTTGAACCAACGGTCAGGAATCTTGTTGTCTTCTGCTGCTGTTCTGTAGTCACCATAAGAACATGGAACTAAATAGTGTCGGCGGTATTTCTGCTTCAAGTCTTTGCTGCAAGGCACTTCCATCCACCAACGCTCACTCTTCTTGCTCTTATAAAAAACTATCTCACTACTTCCTTCATTGATTAGGACAACAAACTTGAAGTAATTCTCAGTATCCAGATAAGGGAAGTCATTCTTACGCCACAAATACCCGTCAATAAAATACCATATTGCGTGTGCTACCAAAGCTGCCGTCTGCCCGCGATTGTCATATCGGGGATTCATCTCATAAAAACCAATACTTGTAAGTTTATCGCTCATTGCCGCATAACGACAAATCTGACATAGTTGTTCACCATACAGACCATGAGGGGAAGGGTAGCCTGCTGCAGGAGCATCCGATTGACGTACCGCCGACATATCTATTGTTACCATATCAGCATTGCGTACCAATGGCTCAACAACCTCTATATCTTTTTGCACAACGCCAAGTCTATAACAGTCAAAGTAAAGGTCTTCCAACATATTCAAAGCCTTACGGTCTATAAAATACGTCTGAAAGCCTATCTGCGTATAGTTAAACAGGTAGTTTGGCTCACTGCACATCATATTGGTAAGATAAGATTGTGCTGTAACCTCATTACTGTCTTTCACAACGCCTAAGTCTATTTTAGAATCTACATTAAAGACATTTATAATCTGTCCCAGCAGTTCATACCCATGGTAATTCCCATAAGTTATATCCTGCGACCCTCCTAATATAAGAGGGATTATCTTCATTTGCAACAGTTGAGCAACCACTTCACCTACGGCAATATAAGTATCGGCAAGTGTATTACCAATGATTACGTTTCCCAAATCAACTATCTTAATGCTCTTGTGTGGCAGAGTCAAATTGTAAAGGTATTTTCTGATAGCTTCCGGAGCTAAGGCACAACCTTGATTATCTTTGTTACCTCGCTGTTCTTCCACCGAGAAGATTGCAATGTCAATGCTCTGGCTCAAGGCAGGAAAATTGCCATTTGTGTTATAGGAAGCAATAATATGACCAAGCAGTTCTATGTTACTTTCAAAAAAGCCGTAGCGGTCAATATCTATTGGTGAAAAATAATTGCTAATATCCATCTTTTATTTCATTTTATCTATAATCAGACGGCAAAAGTAGTACTTTTTTTTTACATAACAGCTAAAGCATTGAGCAAAGTAGTACAACTAACAAATTATTTTCCGACCTCTAAGGTTTGAAGTATGCTTTGATGAAAATTATTCTCATTTTACTTTTCTACCTGCTATGCAGCCGCCATCGCAAATAATATCAACGCCCGTCAAATAAGGCGTTTTGTCACTGACGCAGAAAGCAAGTAAATTCGCAATTTCATCTACGTCTCCCATCCTTTTTACAGCAGCGTATTTGCGGATATATTTTTCGGCTTCTTCCTGCTCCAATGCACCCATAGGCGTATCGAACATTCCGGGCGACACACAAACGACACGAATACCTTTTGCCCCAAAACGCGCCGCATCGGACAAAGCAAACCACGTTACAAAGTTTTTTGAAATAGCGTAAGCAACTTCTGATTTTAACTTTTTGGGGAAAAGATTTACTCTACGCATCATTTTCCGCATAAATTTCTTTGTGTCTATATGGCTGTATTTATAACTCAAACGAGGAAGTATAATTTGCGGCGCAATATTTCCTGCCATAGAAGAAACATCAACAATGCAAGCCCCGTTTTCCAACGCCTCAAAACAAGCATTGTTTATGTTGATTGTGCCGAGTGCATTGACTTCCATAATAGTTTTTGCATCGCCCATATTTGGTGACATACCCGCAGCGTGTATCACTGAACGGATTTTGCCGATACGTTTTGCGTGTGCAAACAATTTATTTACCGAATTTCTGTCGGAAATATCACAAGCAAAAGTTTCAGCTTCAATGCCCATTTGCTGCAATTCTTGTAAAGCGTTTGTCAATTTTTTTTGGGTACGCCCTACAATAATAATGTAGTCGGACATTCCCAAAACTTTTGCAGTTGCCAAGCCCATTCCACTGCCGCCTCCTGTAATGATAGATATAGGTTTCATATTAATAATTATTTTTTACTGATTTTAATTCTGCCATCGGCAATGAGCCACGCAACTTCGTCTCTAATGGTTTCTTTGTATGGACGGACGCGATAGCCCAATTCTCGCACTGCTTTGATGTAATCAAATTCATTGTTTCGTGCAAGATTATAAACAGAAAATGTCGTTATCAGTGGGCGGTTGCCCGACTTTTTTGCTCGCCGTTCCATTATTGCGGCGGCGAATTTTGCAATGCTGAGTGGCAGGTAGAACGGTAACTTTTTGCTGCCCGTTTCTTCGGCAAGCAGGTTGCACACTTCTTTGAGGGTGATGATGTCGTTCCCCAAAATGTAACACTGCCCTGCCACGCCTTTATCTGCAGCAAGTATGCAGCCATATGCCAAATCACGCACGTCACAGAGGTTGAACGAGCCCTTAATACCCGCAGGCATTTCTCCATTTATGATTTGAATTATCACGCCTGTAGTTTCGCTTGAGCCGTGGTCGTTTGGTCCCATAATGCCGCTGGGATGGACTACGCAGGCATTTAATTTGAAATTTTTAACGGCATCAAGCACCGCCTGTGTCGCCAATGCCTTCGATTGACTGTAACAACCCAAGACTTTGTCTGGCTCAAAATTGTAAATTTCTCTGATTTTTTGTCCCTTTGGCAATTCGGGAATTGCTCCTGTGCTACTCACATAAACCATTTTTGTAGTCTCTTTGCGACTCAGACAGGCGTTGATTATATTTTGAGTACCGCCAACGTTAATATCCATTACTTTCTGGTTAAAATCAGGATTGACTGTAACCATACTTGCGCAATGAATTACTACCGACTGCATACCTTCGGGAACAGTCAAAAAACGTTCTACCGACTGGGCATTGCACAAGTCTCCCTCGTAAATTTCTACCTCAGCAGGGATATATTTTGAAGTAGGGTCGCCCGGCAAGACAAACGCCCTGACTTTTTCGCCGCGTGTGAGCAACTGCAAGGTTATATTTGTACCTAAATGTCCTGCCGCACCTGTTACCAAATAAATGGTGTTATTACTACTGTTTTTCATTTGATAATTTTTTTAATCTGATTTTGGCTTCTTCGGTTGTTTCGTCTGCTTTTTTGAAAAGCGTTTCCACGCATTTATCTTCCACTTTTTGATAGCCTGAAACTACACCGTCTTCTACGGATTTGTAGCCCGACACAACGCCTTTTTCAATTTGCTTGTAACCTGCGACAACTCCATTTTCAATAAGTTTGTTGCCATTTTTGATTTTTTCAATCATTTTTACCTCCTTTTTTTGAGTGTTGTTATTACTATTTTCTGCGGACTGTGCTTTTGCTTCGCTCATTGTTACCAGTCCTGCAGCAATGAGTATTGATAAAACTGCTTTTTTAGTCATTTTGACCTCCATTGTTAAATTATTATTGGTTCAAGATACTTTAAGAGAAAAAAAAGTACCTAATTATCGGGTGCAAAGGTACGGCGACTTTTAGTTTCCTGCAAGGGAAAAAGTTCTTATAAATTGGTAAATTAGTAGATTGTAAAATTTGTATTGGTGAAAACTACGTTTTATTTGGGATAAAAGTAGAAAAAAGTAATTTTTATCAGAAAAAAGAATTACTTTTGCCGAAAAAAAAATTGATATGCAAAAAGAAATTACGCCATTAACGTGGCAAAGTGATTTGAAAAACAAAATCAACTTTGATATTCAGACGATTGACGATGATTTTCTGATTTTCGACAATGTGAAAGTGCTACCTGCTTTCGCCTATCCGTTCAAAATTGACGTTACCAATTTTATTATTTGCACCAAAGGCGAAACTCGCGGTAAAATCGGTCTGCATTCCTATCATTCCGTTGCACCTTGTATGATTACACTGCTTGCAGGCGAGATTCTGCAACACGAATACATCAGTGACGATTTCGAAGGTCTATTCATCACAATGTCTAAACGTCTTACAGACAGTTTATTGCCTGATATTCAGGAACGATTGCCGATTGCGCTTTCTGTACGGCAAAATCCGTCAATACCTTTGATAGAAACCGATTTAAATTTGCTAAAAACTTATTACGCAATGTTGAAAGCAGTAGTTGGAATGACTGAAAATCCACACCGCAAAGATATTGTAAGACATTTAATGATAGCGTTTTATTATCATTCAAATTCGTGGCTACGTAAAATTCCGCAAAATCCTCAACCCACAAAACAGGACGAAACAGTCAATCAATTTCTGCAACTTGCCGAAAAGCACTATAAAACAGAGCGGCAAGTCGGTTTTTATGCTGAAAAATTGCAGATTACGCCCAAATATCTGTCGCAAATCACCAAACAGGCAAGCGGCAAATCCGCTAACGATTGGATTGACGAATACGTTATACTTGAAGCCAAAGCGTTGTTGAAATCCTCAAGGCTAACCATTCAGCAAATCGCCGAAGAACTCAATTTTGCCGACCAATCTATTTTTGGCAAGTATTTTAAAAGGGTAGAAGGCGTAAGTCCGAAAGAATATCGGAGAAAGTAAGGGGTTGTGAAGGCAAAATTTCTCAAACATATAGCAAAATTTGCCTTTGCGATGGCAAGTTTTATCAAACGGAAGGTAAAGTTTGCTATGCATTTGCTCACCTATTAATTTAAGCGTTCAACCATGCGTTGTACTTGCTCAATAAGTTGCAAGTGCTTTTCCGTAACATTTCGATTTTCTTCACTTGCTCGTCTTTCGTGAGCAATAATTGCTCTTTCCAATGAAAGAATTTGTGCAGAAATTGATTTTGCCTGTTCTGCATAAGTCAATTCCTCAAAAGTTGCTGTATTTTCTTTATGAGATTTCATAAAAATATAAATTAAAATTTTGCCTCCACTTTACTGCTATCGGATACTCCGTTTTTTTGTTTTTTTTGCATAAGCAAATTTTTTTGGTTCAAAGCTATCTAAGGGATGTTTCTCCCTTGCTTTAACGTTTGCAAAGTTATATTTTTTTTTAATATAAAATACATTTTCTACGATAATTTAATTGTATTTTGTTTTATTAACTTCAATAGATACTTGTAAATATCTGTGTTTCTGTTATTATAGCTAAATTCTTTGCTGTGCAAAGCGTTGAAGACGATAACACACTCCTTGTAAGTGCAGATAAAATTTGTGCTTATGGATGAATGCCAATGTCCTTGCTCAATCTAATCTCCCAGAACAAAGAAAGAGAAATCTATTATCAAGTAATAATTTTCTAAAGTCAAGAGATAGAAAAATAGAATCAAGAGATAGAAAAATGAAGTGGCGTTTTAATTTTCTAAAGCGGCGTTTCGTGACGCTGAAGTGGCGTTTCAAGAAATTAAAGCGGCGTTTTAAATAAAGCACAAAGCTACAGCATAAAATTTATTCATTATGCCGCTTTGCCAAAAATACGTTAGGCTATACTTAAATGAAAACTTGTTATTCTAAAATGAAGAATGAGAAATTTACTTTGCCATAATTGCGTTGCTCAACAAAGTAAGGATTGTCCTGAAAGGAATGCTCCTTTGAGTGTTCAAGGATAAACATTCCGCCTTGTTTGACAAAGGACTTGAGAACCAAAGAAGGGATAATGTCAAACTGCTTCATATCGTAAGGAGGGTCGGCAAAGACTATGTCAAACGATTGCTGACTGCTGCCGAGAAAGAAAAAGACATCGTTTTTTAAGGCAAACAGATTGGTGATGTCAAGATTTTCAGATGTTTTCTTAATGAAATCTATACATCTTGCATTGTTATCAACCGACACAACACGCTTTGCTCCTCGCGAAACAAATTCAAAACCTATACTTCCTGTGCCTGCGAAGAGGTCAAGTACATCGCATTGGTCTATATCAACACGTGAGCGTAAGATATTGAAGAGGCTTTCTTTTGCGAGGTCGGTTGTCGGTCTTATGGGTAAGCTTGTGGGTGGTGATAGCTTGCGTCCTCTGAATATTCCTGCTATTATTCTCATGCTAACAGAAGAAAATATTGTTGTAAATCCACTCCGTCAAACTCAAAACCAACCTTTACATTCTCCAGCGGATTGGCAAATGAAACATTGCGAACATATTGGCAAAGGGTATCAAATTCTTCATTGCTGTATTGGTCGCCCGTTATGACAAGGTTAATATCCTCAACGTCTATTTCCAAACGACTCAAAGCAAAGAGAAGATAGTAAATCATATCCATTGCATTGGCACAGGCAAAAGAGTTGGAAAATACAAAGTTGCTTCCTTTGAAGATAAGCATATCAAAGGTATTACCTCTCTTGTGAAGTAAAAATGTATTGGTAGCAAAAGACGAGACATCAAAAAGGTAACGTGTCAAAATTTCTTGCTGTGAGCAGTATTTGGATGTTGGCATTGCGACCTTTAATCCGCTATAATGACTGAGTGGAATAGCGAACACTGACACTGCATCAATGGCTTCTATCGTTGTAGAGAGGATTGTTTCGCTGGAAAGGACGTTGCAGACTGTTTGAATGTAGTTTTTGTCCTGCGTTTTGTCGTAAAGTTTGTATGGAATCCAGACTTGTTTGTCTGTAAGGCTGATTATTTTTATTTTTTCAAACTTCAAGTTCCGTATATCAAGAGAAGCAAAACATTCTTTAATGCTACGCATAACTGAAGTAATGCCCTGCGACAAATCGACCTCAAATTCCCCTACCGCTTTTAGTCGAAAGGAATGGTCAATGACAGAAAAAGAAAATCCATTTGCCCTTAGACAAATGGATAATCTCATTTCATCTGGCAGAAAACTATCTTCTGTTTTGATATACTGAACTAATGAAAAACTCATTACCTTATTCGAAGTTTCCGTCTATTATCGGCTGAGTCAAATCTCCCACTTTCCAACCGGCATACTTGTTTTTAGAAGCAAGGTCTGCTGTTTTGTTGATGATTTCTTGCTCATCTATTCCCTTAGTGTAGGTTGCTATTGGAGCAAGAACTTCAAAGACAGGAACTAAAACGCCACTGCGGTCTAACATATTAGACTTCATTTGGAATATTTCTTGATTATCAGAGAACGGAATATACTTCAAGTCCTTTATTTTGTCCTTTGGAGTAAATAAGCCAATACTATCGGCTGTTCCCTTCTTCTCCTGATAAATTACAGCTGAGTAAAGCTTCTCAACAACGCTTACATAAACAGTGTCTTTCTTTAAGTCACCATCTTTCAATGCCTGAGCCTCTGTTTTGCCGTCAGGAATAGTTCCCGTGCGTTGAATAAATGGTACTTTATCCGTTTGAGCAAAGGTAACCAAAGAGTCAATGTCTCCGCAATAACGACCATACTTGCTACGGAAAGCATCTTGTATGGCACGTATGTCCTTTAATTTGTTGATGACTTGCGAAGAGCGATTGTTGTAGTCTCTGTCAAAATTAACAGGTCGCATAATTCCGCTAACCAAAAAGTAGGCTAACCCTACAATTACAATAACCAAGGCTATCGTACTGATTGTTTTAATTTTCATATTCTCAATCTGTTTTATTTAATTATCAATTCTATTTTACCTCTTAAAGAAAGTGCAAATTTATATTATTTAATTGAAACGCAAAGCATTTTTAATGGAAAAATTTTAGTTGCCTTGCTCAACATGTTGTAAAACTATGTCTAATTCAGGGTTTTGAGAAAGTTCATTAGCTAACCTTTGAGCCATATAAACCGAGCGATGTCTGCCTCCAGTACAACCAAAATAAACAGAAAGATTGGTAAAATTACGCTGGATATAAACCTTGCTACTTTGACTGACAAGACTAAAAACATTAGAATAAAACTCCTGCACTTCTTCCTCCTGCTCCAAAAATCTAATGACTTGCTCGTCCTTGCCGTTTAAATGTTGGTATTGTTCATAGCGACCGGGGTTATGAAGACATCTACAATCAAAGATATAGCCACCGCCATTACCCGAAACATCGTGAGGATAGCCTTTCTTATAAGAGAAACTCTTTATATTTATTGTTAGTTTGTGCCGCTGGGTCGCAATGTTTCCCTGTTCCGAAGAGGAGATTATTTGACTATAAACTCTATGCAGCTCATCTATTTCCAAAGGTAATGAAATGTTTTCTTCAAGCCACTGCAAGTTTGCCACAGCATAAGGAATACTTAACAGAAAATGCTCCTTTCTCTCAAAATATCCACGATAGCCATACGTACCCATAGACTGCATAATCCTTATATAAACAAAGGCATAGAACAATTTACGGAATTCTTTTTCGTCAATAGTTATATGGTTTTTCAGTTCTGCAATATATAAATCAAGCAATGCCTCTCTTGTTTGCGGACTTAGATTAGCCTTTGCGTCATAAAGCAGAGACGCAATATCATACTGCAAAGCCCCTTGTCTGCCACCTTGAAAATCTATAAAGTAAGGCACACCTGCAACAATCATTATGTTTCTTGATTGAAAGTCTCTATACAAAAAATACTGCATATCGGCAGACAGAAGATAATTAGTAAGAACCTTAAAGTCCTTTTCTAATTCCTCTTCATTGAAAGAAACGTGAGCCATTTTGAGAAAGTAATATTTGAAGTATTGCAAGTCCCATTCCATAGACTGACTGTCAAAAGCCTTACGAGGATAAGCAAAAGTATAGTCAAAGTCCTTACCTGCCATTTGTATCTTCGGCAGTTGCTTTATGACTTCCTTATATATATTATCTGCTTGGTTAGTTTGGCTCTGCAAAAGACTATAAAGCGTTACATTACCCAAGTCTTGCTGGAGGTAGATATTATTATCCAAATCAGCTACATAAACTTTTGGAACATTTACACAATGATTCGCTAACTGCTGTGCATAGTCTATGAAAGCCTCATTTTCCTTGCGATTGTCGTTATACGCCGCCATAGCAGAGCAATTAGCACTCCTAACACGATAATATTCCCGTGCAGAGCCGTGAGCAGAACATACCTCAACTGAAAGAACATCCTCCTTGAAGTAATCCTTAAATAACTTCTTTATATTATCTTCTATGGTCATTTTACCGATTACTGACGCCGTGCAAGTTCCTCTGCAATATATGAAGCTACGTTGTCTGCATAAGAATTCATTCCAAAGCCAGCGTCATATCCCAATTCCTTAGCCAGTTCATGCGATATGCGAGGACCACCACAACACAAAATAACCTTATCTCTCAATCCTTCGCCCTCAAGCATCTCTACCAGCTCCACAAGGTTTTTAAGATGGACATCCTTTTGCGTTACCGTCTGCGAAACCAGCAAAGCATCAGCGTTAAGTTCAATAGCCTTAGCAATAAATTCCTCATTGGTAACCTGAGACCCCATATTCAAAGCTTCAAACATCTCATATCTCTCAAGTCCATAATGCCCTGCATATCCCTTCATATTCATTATAGCGTCAATTCCCACCGTATGAGCGTCAGTCCCTGTACTTGCTCCGATAACTACTATCTTTCGCCCGATATGTTCCTTTATGAAGTCGTCAGTTTGGTGCATATCCATAACACTACTTTCCACCTTCGGCACACTTATCGTTGTATAATCCACATTGCACGTACAAGTACCGTAACAGTTAAAGAACGTAAAGCCATCGGTCAGCTCTTTGTAAAACACTACCTGCGGATTCTCAAAACCCATCTTCTTCATCAACTGCTTTGCCGCCTCAATCGCCTCATCTCCGCAAGGCACAGGCAGCGTAAAACTCATCTGAGTCTTACCGTCATTCATCGTATCTCCATAGGGACGCACCTTAGTCAGGTCAAGATTTGTATCAAAATCCCGTGTGTCCATCGAATATAAACCACCACTCATATTATATCTATATTTGTTCGTTTAATAGGGGTGCAAAGGTACAAAAAAACTTTGACACGGCAACACAATAGATTCCAATGGATTTTAATCATCGGGATTTTGCTGTTTGTATCGTCTAATCTTTTTTTCAGATTGTCAATACGACTATTTGCCAATTTATTTTACAATAAGGCTTTTTGGTAATGTATTATCAATGTCTGATTTTGGTAAAATATTTTTTTGTACCTTTGCACCCTCAAAACAGAATACGACTATGACAAAACAATATCAAAAAACATCATCACAATTTACAGATTTAATGCAACAAAATGCCATTAAAAGACACCTCTTTTCAGAGTTGCGAACCTGACGATTTTATATAAATTTTATGTAACCTTATTGCAATAACGCAATATATAACCTTATGGGGATAATATAGTATTTTATCCCTTTTTTTTGCTTTTTGCCAAAATTAAAGTGGCGTTTCAGCGTCACGAAACGCCACTTTAGAAAATTGAAACGGCGTTTCGTTGTGACGAAGTGGTGTTTGGACAAAATCAGTCTTTTTTTTGGAAAAATTAAGGTGAAAAATGAGCAAAATAGAGTAAAAAAAGGACATTTTTATCCTGTTTTTTGACAAAATGTATGCTAAAAATAGGTGTTTTTGGTGAGTGTTTTGTATAAATTTTGTGAGATAATAGTAATATTATTACGCTAATTTTTAACAGCAATTTTTGCGAAGAATGTTTGGATATTTTTCCTTTGGCACGAAATCAGATGTGTTTATTTTGAAAGAATAACAAAACAAAATCCGATTAAATTATCATAGATGATGGATTTTATATTAGAAAAAATTTGTAATTTTGCAATCGTTAAAACAATGTACTGTTCTCTTAAAGTATCTTAAATCAAATTTTATGAATATGAAAAAGACAATAATTTCAATGCTCGTTGCACTATTTGCAACGGTTTCATTAGTTCAAGGACAAAAAGATGTAACCTCGTTTCTTGGTATTCCTGTGGGTGGAAGTAAATCTGAAATGATACAGAAATTGAGATCCAAAGGATTTACAAGTAGTCCTGCCAATAAAGATGTTTTAGTCGGGGAGTTCAATGGAGTAAGTGTCAATATACATATTGTAACAAACAACAATAAAGTATGTAGAATTATGGTTGCTGATGCCAATCAGATGAGCGAAGGAGATGTTAAAATAAGATTTAATACACTCTGTAAGCAGTTTCAAAATAATAAAAAGTACCTGTGGCTGTCAGACTACACGTTATCTGATGATGAAGATATATCTTATGGTATGTCAGTTAAAAATAAACGATATGAAGCGGTTTATTATCAACTGCCAGCAGTTATAGACTCTGTTGCTGCTACTGTTGCTAAAGAATTTTTGTCAAAATACACAGAAGAACAACTATCTGAACTAACAAAAGAAGAGGTGTTGATGGAAGTGTATCAATATATGTTGGAAAAATATTCAAAGAATAGTGTTTGGTTTATGATTAGTGAGCATTATGGGAGATATTATATCACGATGTTCTATGATAATGAACACAACAGAGCGAACGGAGAAGATTTATAAGAACAAATACGATGTGCCGTAAAGGGATTTTTATCATTTTGGTAATTTTTATTGCGGTTTCGGCTTGCTCTGGTAGTGCAGTTGATAATACGCCAATAAAAAACATAACAAGCAACGGTAGGTTTGTTCAAGCAGTATCTATTGAACAGATAGACTCTATTGTGTCGTCAAGTAAATATTCTATTATTTATTGCTGGGGTACTTGGTGCAAACCCTGTATAAGTGCTTTGCAGAATGAAATAACCCAGTATTTGGATACAAAAGATGATGATAGTACAGCATTTATTCCTATTTGCATAGGGGGCAATGCAGATAAGGCATTAGAAGTTTTAAGTACAATAGACTTTCAATATGGTTCTTATTTATTTTGTTCAACGAGTACTGCCTTTGATAAATATATTTTGAATAGTAAATTCAAAGACTTGTTTAATAATTACGAAAAGGTAGATTATGTTCCTTTAGTCCTTTTGGTTGATAGCAAAAAGGATATATTAAATTACGACATACAAACAAAAAGTTACTATCCTTTATTGGAAACATTGGGAAGATTGAAAGAGCTATCTGAAAATCTCCAATAAGTATTCTGATTAGTGGTGAGTTAGTTTTAATTCACCACTTTTTTATGGTAAAATGGAATATCAAGCAGTCTTTAAACAAAGCTAATTAATGACATTAAATCTTTGCTAACAGCGTTATGTAATTTAGAAATCCGTAAATATGGTATATAATTCAAAGAATACAAAACATGAACTAAAGCAGACTCTAATGATTTATGAGAAGAGTTTGTTGTGTCTATTAGCTCTCTTGCTTGTTTTGACGGTTTATTCATGCAATCTTTTCAATCCGACATATAAGTTCGCAAAAGAAGAACAACAAAGGGCATCGCAACCTCTTTGTATAGATGTTTCAAAAATAGATTCAACATTTTTGGATACGCAAGACACGAATATACTCTTTTATAAAATAGATGCTCAAAGCCTAAAAGACATCGTTAAAATGTCAAAACAGCAATTTACTCTCTGTGTTTCATTTTATAGTTGGTGCAGGTCTAATATATTATATTTTGACAGCGTATTGAAATTTGCAGAGACCACAAACATTAAGCTGCTTGTTTTAGATGAAGACGATTGGCTTTATCAACAGGATAGCAGGTCTTTTTTCAAAGAAAAGAAGTATTATACCCCTGTTTTTATTTTAGATATTCACAAATATGGATATAGTTTTAATAATAGAAAGCGTTGGCGTGCTTTTCTTAATGAGCTTTGTGGGGATGATAAAAAACTGTATGGGCATTTGGATGTTATTTTATTTAATAGTGGAGCGGAAATCCTATTGTACGGTAGTTTTTTTGAGCAAAGAGATAACATAAGCAACATAATTGATAGCAACAAAAAATAAATTTTATTAAAGTTCAACAAATAGGGTCGTGTTAGAGACGGCAACTAATCGCACAATTAGAGTAAAAAGCATAAATATTTTCCTCTTAATCAACTTATAATGATATTTTTTCATAACTTTGCAACTTCATTTTTAGAAATAGAAATTAAATAATAGCAACAAAATGAATAATATAACACAATGTAGCGGTAAGGTTAGAACAGAAACAGACCTTATCGGCACAAAAGAAATCCCCGTTGAGGCACTTTATGGTGTGCAATCTTTGAGAGGATTTGAGAACTTCAAGATTTCAGGTCGCCTGATGAACGATTACCCTAACTTTATTAAAGGTATGGCTCTGACAAAGAAAGGTGCAGCTATCGCAAACCACAAGCAAGGCAATCTTTCTGACGCAATGTATAAGGCTATAGTGCAGGCTTGTGATGAGATTTATGAAGGAAAACATCACGAGTTCCTTTGCTCGGATATGATACAGGGAGGTGCCGGCACAACGGTTAATATGAACGCCAACGAAGTTATAGCTAATCGTGTCCTTGAGATATTAGGTTATGAGCATGGGCAATATGAGTTTTGCTCTCCTAACGACCATATCAACCTTTCGCAATCTACCAATGATGCTTATCCAACTGCTTTTCACTTGGGCTTGTATCTTGAAAATAAGATATTGGCGGAGGGCTTATCTTCTTTAATTTCATCGTTGGACAACAAGGCTAAGGAGTTTGCTCACGTCATAAAAATGGGTCGTACTCAGTTACAAGATGCCGTGCCTATGACGTTAGGACAAACCTTTAAGGCTTTTGCAAACGGCTTGAGAAAAGAAGTATCAAACCTTAACGCAGCAGCAGAGGAGTTTCTTTGTATAAATATGGGAGCAACGGCTATCGGTACGGGGATATGTTCTGAACCGGGTTATAGCAAACTTTGTACGGAGGCTTTGAAGGACATAACAGGTTGGAATATTGTCTTAGCTGATGACTTGGTGGAGGCAACAACCGACTCTTCTGTCTTGGTTGGTTACTCTGCGGCTTTGAAACGGATAGCGTTAAGAGTTATTAAGATTTGTAATGACTTACGTTTGATGGGTTCTGGTCCAAGATGTGGCATACACGAATTGTTTTTGCCCGAAATGCAACCGGGTTCGTCCATAATGCCGGGCAAGGTTAATCCAGTGATACCTGAGGTTATGAATCAGGTTTGTTATAAGGTTATTGGCAATGATTTGACGGTTACTTTGGCTTCTGAAAACGCTCAATTGGAGTTAAATGTTATGGAGCCGGTGCTAATCTATAGTCTCTTTGAATCAATAAACCTTCTCACCAATGGCTTCAACACTCTTCGCACTCTTTGCATTGACGGCATTAGGGCTGATGTAGAGAATTGCGAACGTCAGGTTAAAAATTCTATTGGCATTGTTACGGCATTGAATCCAGTGATTGGTTACAAAAATTCTACCAAGATAGCAAAAGAAGCAATGGCTACCGGCAAGGGAGTCTATGATTTGGTGCTTGAACACGACATATTGAACAAAGAAGACTTGGACACGATACTCAAACCTGAAAATATGGTTGAGCCAGTTAAATTTAACATCAAGCCAAAGCACTGACAGAGCAATGTGAGTTAGTCTTTAAATACATAAAACAAAAAGAGCCTGCTATCAACTTAGCAGGCTCTTTTATCATATAGCCTTTGCTTTTACTGCAACATTGGTTTCAAATCATTGCTTATTATCAGCGTGGCTTCGGTTGCGGCTTGCACTTGCTCAACAGTAAATTCAGGGTGGATTTCCTTTAAGACTATGCCCTGCGGAGTGATTTCCATAACACCCATCTCAGTAATAATCATATTCACCTGTCCCTTTGCCGTGAGCGGAAGAGAACATTGCTTAATTATTTTGGGACTTCCCTTTGCTGTATGCTCCATCGCCAGAATTACTCTTTTAGCTCCGACCAACAAATCCATTGCTCCGCCCATTCCTGATACTTTTTTGCCGGGTATCATCCAATTTGCCAAGTCGCCTCGTTCATCTACCTGCATAGCTCCTAAGATTGTAACATCAACATGTCCGCCGCGTATCAAACCAAATGAAGTTGCAGAGTCAAAGGTAGCCGCTCCATCAATTTTAGTTATGTACCCACCGCCTGCATTGGTCAAGTCCTGGTCTTCCTCTCCTGCTTTGGCATCGGCGTTCATACCGATAAGCCCGTTCTCACTTTGCAGCAAAACTTTAACTCCCGGTCTTAAATAATTAGGGATTAACGTAGGGATTCCTATTCCCAGATTAACCACGTCCCCATCGTGCAGCTCATAAGCCCCACGTCTTGCTATAACTTCTCTTATTTCGTTTTTGTCCATCGTTTTGTTTGGTTTTTGAGTTTGCAAAGTTAGCAATTTATTTCTTTATTATCTTCTTTTGCCCTGCTATTCTGCCTTCCGACTTCACCACAAGCATATAATTTCCACTCGGAAGCGAAGCAATGTTTAGCATGTTTGTGTTTTCTTTTTTCATAACCACTCCTCCAAATACATCGTAAATCAAAGCAGTTGTGTTTTTTGTTGATTTTATATCTATAAAAATATTGTCTGTAGCAGGATTTGGGTAGATTGAGAGAGATGTTTCTTCAATTTCCAAAAGCGAATTGCACTCTTGAGTCGTAAAAGGTATTGCTTCAGGGAACAAGTAGGAAGCAGGATAAAAGTTGTACCATACGCAATAAACATATTCTGTATTTTGCGTCAGCCCTTCGTAAGTATATTCAAAACTATAAAGACTTCCTGCTTGTATGGTATCAGGTAAGAATATTTTTGTGCTGAAAAAATAGGAAGGAAGTATATACCATGGACCAATTTGACCAAAGCTTATTATAACAGGCATATTTGGATAGGCGGGTTCAACAGAAACATTGATTGTTACAGCCTCGCATGTTACATCCATTACATAGCAATTATAGTGAATGCGTCCGACAGGATTTTCCTCCCAATAAAGAATAGGTGGGTAATAAAGCTGATTAGATTGCAAATCTTTCCAATAGACCATATCCTGTCCACTATTCAATGTATCATTAAATGTACTATCACTGAGTTCTTCCCACGCTTTTGCTTCCCCTCTTTGTGAAAATAAACCCGGCTCTGCTACCTGCGATTGCTGCCAAGTATCCAGATAAAAACAGTTTATTATGGCTGCATCTGCTGTGCTATAACCACAGAAACCACCATAATAAGAAGAATTGTTAGTTGTAGTAACGTCAGCAACAGAATACGAGTTTTTAATGACGGAATTAGGGGCATTGTTACCGCAAAATCCCCCTACAAAATCTGTTCCTGATACTCCAACAAGACTAACATAGGCATTGTTAATAACAGAATTGGAATAAGTCGCTCCGCATAAGCCACCTGTATAAAGAAATGTCCCTGATACATTACAGCTTCTCGCAAAGCAGGCTTCAATACTCGAACTGCTATTGAGTTGTCCGCATAAAGCTGCAACGCAACCGCCTCCTTCAAAATATCCATCCTCAATTCCTACATTTTTAATGCTTGCACCCCAAGTTATTCCAAATAAACCAACATAATCAACCCCGCTATACCTTATTTTCAAGCCGTAAATGATATGTCCATCCCCATCAAAAATACCCTGAAACAAGCGATAATCACTCTTTGTCGTCATACCACTTCTGCCACCTATTGGAATAAAGTTTGACTCCGCTACTCCATCATCATCAAAGTCATAAATCGGCTCTGAAAAGAATATATCATTCGTGAGTTTGAAGTGCTTACCTGCTGTTGCAGTTGAGTAATTGACATCGTTCATCACAAACGCCGATAAAGTCCTTAAATCTTCCACGCCACTGATTAGCACAGGGTCGCCTTCCGTTCCGCTACCGCTCAAGCCCTCAATAAAGTTTTGAGCAGACAGGTTGCCAGCCGAAAACATCATCAGCAAGCAAAACCCTTTCCATAATTTATTAAAATTTGTCCTTCTCATAAAATCATTCTATTATTTAATTATTATTTATTTCCTTTTAAGTTAGAAGCCACGGCTTTCAAGTTAGAAGCCATGGCTTTCAAGTCAGAAGCCACAGCTTTCAAGTCAGAAGCCACAGCTTTCAAGTCAGAAGCCACAGCTTTCAAGTCAGAAGCCATAGCTTTCAAGTCAGAAGCCACAGCTTTCAAGTTAGAAGCCACAGCTTTCAAGTTAGAAGCCACAGCTTTCAAGTCAGAAGCCACAGCTTTTGATTATAATTGTTGGCTTAGCGTCTGGGCAAAATGAACTATCAACCTGACTCCATATCCGGTTGCTCCAAGTCCTCTGTATGCCGTCTTCTTATCACTCATAGCCACACCGGCTATATCCAAATGTATGAAAGGATAGTTGGTGAAATATGCCAAAAACTTACCTGCCGTTATCATTCCGGCACTGCCCTCACCAGAATTCTTTATGTCGGCTATATCACTCTTTATCAATTCATCGTATTCGTTCCAAAATGGGAAAGTTGCCACCCTTTCATATACATCTTTACCGCAAGCCTGTAAAGTTTCCATATATTGCGAGGCATCTTTTTCTACTGCCGCTATGCCGAAAGGTCCTAACGTCCGAGCGGCAGAGCCTGTCAAAGTAGCAGCATTAACCGTCAGCAGAGGCAGGAATTGTTTTGCATAAGCCAAAGCGTCCGCCAAAATAATCCTGCCTTCGGCGTCTGTATTGACAACCTCTACGTTAGTGCCGTCATACATATTTATGATGTCTCCACTGGCATAGGCATTACCCGAAGGTCTGTTGTCAGTGGCAGGAAAGAGACCCACGACATAGACAGGCAAATTCAAACGGGCTATAGCATAAATTGCACACGCCATCATAGCCGCTCCAGCCATATCTTCTTTCATGTCGTTCATATAATCTCCCGGCTTCAAGTTCAGTCCTCCCGTGTCATAAACCAATCCTTTGCCCACTAAGACAAGAGGCTCTTTGATGTTCTTTGCATTGGCAGGCTTATACTGCATAATAGTGAAGGTAGGGCTATCCACACTGCCTTTATTTACTGCCAGTATGCCACCCATCTTCGCTTTCTCTATCTCATCCTTTTGCCATACTTCAACATTTATCCCTGCTTCATTTGACATATCCACAAAGGCAGCTGCAAGCCCTTGAGCATTGAGGCTGCAGACAGGCTCATTGACCAAATCACGACAACGTTCCATAGCTTGGCAAATGATGATGA
>JAISLH010000118.1 GCA_031260565.1 Bacteroidales bacterium | reverse complement strand
AATAAAATTTTATACTTTTGCATTCTAAAAACAGAACAATATTATGACAAAACAATATCAAAAAACATCATCACAAATCACATATTTAATGCAACAAAATTTCATTAAAAAATATTGCTTTTTAGAGTTGTGAGCCTGATTATTTTGTATGAATTTTCTGATATTGTAATAACGCAATATATAAGTTTATGGGGGTAAAATAATATTTTATCCTCTTTTTTTGCAAAGATGAGGTGAAAAATGAGCAAAATGGAGTGAAAAAAGGGCATTTTTTATCTGTTTTTTGGCAAAATTTATGCTAAAAATGGCTGCTTTTAATGAGTGTATTGTATAAGTTATGAGAGACAATAATGTAATTATTGTGCCATTTTTTTGCAACAATTTGGCGTATTGTTGAGGTGGTATTTCAATTTAATGATATATTTTTTATACTTTTGCCACGTCAAATTTCAAAAAAATGGATGAACAAAGTAATATAACCGAACGCTTCATTAGCATTGAGCGAGTGCTTGTCTCAAAAAACAGAATGCTCCTGAAAGTCATACCAAAGTTCGTGATGCGGGGCTTCAAAAGGCTTATTCATCTCAACGAAATCAACGGAATAATTTACCGATACAAAGATATAGAGGGGGTTAAATTTGCAACCAAAGTCATAGAAGAAGAGTTTAAGGCGAACGTTATAGTAGAAAACCCCCATCATATCCCCGTTTCAGGACGCCCGTTATTGATTTCAAATCACCCACTTGGCGGAGCTGATGGGCTGGCTCTTACAAGTGAAGTGGGCAAAGTTCGTTCTGATGTGCTTTTTCCTGTCAATGATGTCCTCTGTGCCTTGCCGCAGCTCAAGAATATCTTCGTTCCGATAAATAAATATGGCAATAATACGGACAATCACGGCAAACTGAATGCTGCTTTCTTATCCGACTCCGCTCTTATCTACTTTCCGGCTGGTATGGTGTCAAGAAAATTCAAGCATGGAGTCATTGCCGACCTTGAATGGAAGAATACATTTATCAAAAAGAGCATTGAGTACCAGCGAGATGTTGTTCCGATTTACACCGATGCAAGAAATACCAATTTCTTTTATCGTTTTGCCAAAGCCAGAAAGAGACTTGGCATTAAGTTTAACTTTGAATTGGTTTTGCTACCCCGCGAAATGTTCCTTCAAAAAGGTAAAACGATACGCCTAATCATTGGAAAGCCAATACCATATCAAACCTTTGACAACTCAAAGTCTGCAATGGCTTGGGCAAAACAAGTAAGGGAGTATGTATATAGCCTGAAAAACAACCCCAATGCCGAATTTAGGGCATAGAATCAGTGTTTTATTGTTGCCAATGAGCTAAATAATTTTCCATAACGGCAAAAAAATACACCCCAAACTTTCGTCTGAGGTGTTGGTTATGAAAAAATTCGAATTACTACCTTATTGTAGCAATGCCTCTAAGCGAGATATGTACTTCTCAACTTCCTGATATTCCATCGAACGTGGGTAATCTTTCTTTATCTTCTTGAATGCTTCCAATGCTTTGGCATTATCTTTCTTCATTTCATAGACTTCTCCAAGTTTTAGTAAAGCGTACGGAGCTGTCATTTCATTGTCGTACTTTGCAGCTTGCTCGTAGTATTTTATAGCTTCGTCCCATTTGCTCAACTCAGCGTAAGCGTCTGCCAAAAGCATCTTTGCCAACGGTGCAGCAAGAATATCGCTAAACTTTACGTCAGATAGATAATCTATTGCGTTCTGATATTCACCTTTTTGAAGGTATGCTGCTCCTGCGTAATACTTTGCCAAGCTGCTACTCTTACCTGAGCCGTACGTATCAAGGAACGCTATTGCTCCTATGTGCTTTCCGTCTCCTTTTAGAACCTTTTCGTAGTCTCCCATAGCAAAATAATTTTGTATAGGGAAGAGTTCGGCTGCTGCATTCTTCTCGCGCGGTGCTGCAACAAAGGTACGATATGCCAACCAGCCACCTACGATTACCACTATCGCTATTGCAGCGATGGTAAGCATTCTTTTGTTGCTCTCAATGAATTGTTCAGTTCTCGAAATTGCCTCACCAACGGCAAGGTTCTTGTTTCCTGTGTGTTTCTTTTCTTTATTCATAGCTTTTGTTTGTGAAATTATATGCTTAAAACGGCTGCAAAGGTACGTCTTTTTTTGTTATAATTAAATTTTTTCAAAAAAAAGTTAGAAAAAAAGGCATTTTATCAGATTAAATACTTACTTTTGCTACCTCAAAATATTAAGTTATGGATACGAAAACAACGTTTGTAGGCTTAGAAATAAAGAGCCCGATAATAGTAGGAAGTTGTGGCTTGACGTCTGAAGTTTCCAAGCTAAGGGAACTTGAAAAGGCTGGTGCAGGTGCAATAGTGCTTAAATCAATCTTTGAGGAGCAGATTCTCAATGAGGCAAGCCACAATATGAGAAATAAGGAATTTTTTGCCTTTCCAGAGAGTTATGATTACATTTCAAACTATTCGCAGTCCAATGCAGTGGATAAATACATCAAACTGATACGTGAGGCAAAGCAAACGCTGACTATTCCGGTTGTTGCAAGCGTTAATTGCATCTCAAACTCCGAGTGGTTAAATTTTGCTGTCAATATGCAGCAGGCAGGTGCTGATGCGATAGAATTAAATATGTTTATATTGCCGTCAGACGTCAATATGACAGCCGAAGATGTTGAACGATTTTACGAAGATACCATTCAGACAATACGGAGAGCGGTTACAATACCAATATCTATCAAAATAAGCACTTATTTTACTGCTTTGGCTCGTTTTGTTCAAAAGATTTCTCTTATGGGTGTGTCAAACCTTAATATCTTTAATCATTTCTGCTTAGCCGATATTGATATTGACGCAATGACCACAAGACCTGCTCACATAATGACAAATGAAGATGAAATATATGACACAATCCGTTGGACGGCTATTCTTTCCAATGTTGCAAAATGTACATTGACTGCAGGCGGTGGCGTACATAAGGAGGCAGATGTGGTGAAACTGCTGTTGGCAGGGGCTAATAATGTTCAGATTGTTTCAGCTCTTTATACCAAAGGTTTTGATTTTATAACCAAATGCAACGATTTTCTGATGCAATGGGGAGACCAGCACAACTTTAACAAGATTAGCGACTTCAAAGGCAAGCTGGCAATAGCATCAAATCAACCTTCAGCCTTTTTAAGGGTTCAGTTTATGAAATACTTTGCCGAAATAAAATAAAGAAAACAAACTTAATAATAATTTACTAACAACTTAAAACAACGTTTTATTTATGGAAGAACAAGAAAACAAACAACAACAGGGAAGTTTCTTCAGATTTGAAGACCTGAGGGTGTATCACAAGTCATTGGACTATTACCAATGGTTGAGGAATCAAGTAAAGGATTTTGGCGAATTTGACTTCAAAGTAATCGGTAAGCCTTTACTTAAAGCCGCTGCAAACATTTCAATCAACATTGCAGAGGGTTCGGCAAGACATAAGTCTCAATTCGTCATTTTTTTGAAAGATGCAAAGACCGCTTTGAGAGAATGTGTGGTATGGACAGCTATGGCGGGCAAAGACGGCTTGCTAAGCGAAGAACAACTGGCTGCTTCCAACGAGCAATTAGCAGAAATGACTAAAATGCTTGGGGCAATGGTTATTTCCTTGCAAAGAAACGGACAACGAGAAAATCGTTCCGAATACCAGCAAGAGCAAAGTACTTCTACCGACTTGGATTCGGGCTTTGAATATTAAAAAGAAGAGTTGAAAAAACTAAGCAATAGCAAGCATTAAGTTTTTTTTAATTTTCCTAATTCTTCCTTTTGTATTAACTAAACTAATACAAATGCTATGCAGTTTTCCAAAATAAAAGGTCAAAACAAGGTTATCAATTCCCTGATAAGGGTTGTGAAAGACCAAAGGATTAGCCACGCACAGCTGTTTCTCGGTCAGGCGGGCTCAGGTACTTTTGCAGTGGCGTTAGCATACGCTCAGTTCATAAATTGCACTGACAAACAATACTTCAATGTTGATTCAGAAGATGCGATACAGGCAGACTCCTGCGGCAAATGTCATTCCTGTCTTAAATATGAACAACTTGCTCACCCCGATTTACATTTCTGTTTTCCTAACACAACATCCGACAAATTGGGAGTAAAGGACAAGAATGAGGCTTATCTTTTCCTCAATCTCTTTCGTGATTTCGTCTTGCAGAATGACGGCTATATTGACTTGGAATCGTGGTATGAAACCCTTGATGTGGGCAATAAGCAAGGTGTTATCAACGTCCGAGACGTAGCAAGGATAATAAGCAGCCTGTCATTGAAGGCTTATGAGGCGGCATATAAGGTTACGATAGTCTGGTGTTTTGATAAATTGCACTATGAGGCTGCCCCGAAGTTATTAAAGATACTTGAAGAGCCGTCCCCTAACACTTTGTTTTTCCTAATCACTGACAACTCAGAAGCAATTCTGCCAACAATTTTATCAAGAACTCAATTAGTCAAAATACCTGCCCTAAGTAACGAAACCATTGTTGATTACCTTGTGAGCGAACGAGGTTTGACGCCAGAGGAAGCTCGCAAGCAGGCAGTAATTGCCGATGGCTCGCTGATAAAGGCAAGGAGTGTGGAATTGGAAGCAGGCAGTAAGTTTGAGACCTTTTTTGTTAATTGGACAAGGGCTACATTTGCTTTTGCCAAAGACATTTCTGCCATCATTGAAATGGGAGAAGACTTCGCCAAATGGGGCAGAGAGCAGCACCGACTCTTCTTTGTGATGGCTATGAATGCCTTTCGCAAGTCGCTTTACGTCAATGTTGGCGTCAATACGACTGATGATTTCTTTGAAATAAGAGATGAAAAATTTAAGTCGAATTTTCCGCGATATATCACGCCACAAGTGATAGACGAAATCTACAAACTGCTTGAGCAAGCCGACTTTCACATACAACGAAACGCCAATGCCAAAATTCTTTTCTGCGACCTGTCAATCAAAATCGGCAAAATACTAACGACTAAAAGCTAAATCGGCAACGTTTCCCACCTCATTAAAGTAACATTTTTTTTAATTGAATACATGTACTCTAAGCTGGGGAACATGGACTTTAAGGCAAAATCTACCCTTTCTAATAGAAAATGAAATGAGTTTATCTACGCACACTGAAAGGCGGCGTTTGGTTAAAGTATTATAATACTGCGGCGAAATAAACGATAATTAAAAAAAGTTGTACCTTTGCAAAGTGAAAAATAATATAAAGAAAGAGTATAACAGATGTTGCTAACCGTTTATCCAACGAACCTTAACAATAAGCATATTGAGCAAATAGTGCAAGTCATTGAGCAAGGCGGCGTAATAATTTGCCCGACCGATACACTTTATGCTTTCGCTTGCGACATCAATAACGTCAAAGCAGCTCGCAAACTTGCGTATCTGAAAGGTAAGGTGCTGGAAAAAAGCCATTTTTCAGTGGTTTGCAGCAATATAAGTCAGGTTTCACAATACGTAAAGCCTCTTTCAAATGAGCAGTTTAGGATATTGAAAGACAATTTACCCGGACCATTTACCTTTGTCTTCAATACGTCTCCCAAAACGCCTAAAATATTCCAGACAAAGAAGCAAACTATCGGAGTGAGGATACCGAATAATAATGTAGTTCTTGCGATTGTTGAAGCTTTTGGTCGTCCTTTGCTGACATCTTCCCTTCCCAAAGAAGACAAGAGCGAGGAGGATTATGCAAACCCTGAGTTAATTGATGAGCAATACGGCGATAAGGTTGATTTGGTTGTCAATGGTGGCGAGGTTTCCAATGTTCCCTCAACGGTTGTCAATCTTACGGACGACCAACCACTGATTATACGCGAAGGGCTGGCTCTACCAAACTTCTAAGTCTTGCTGTTCCTGCTCCCGAACGAAGTCTATAGCTCGGTTTATGAACTCTAAAAAGTCCCGTGCAGGGCAAAATTCATCGGAAATGTACTTCGCCAACTTCCCATTGGCAATAATATCTTCATCTTTATTGGAAAGCATACCGCCATTGAGCAAATCGTTTTGACGAAGGCTACGAATAAGACAATAATCCTTCAATACCAGAAATTTATCACATTCAGTACCGCGAACAAAACCCTTAGGTACTTGCTTCAAAGCGTTACTGCTATCAAAGTTATAAGATTTCGCTTTGCTTAGCAGCTTGTAGAACGCATTGAAATCGGCATAAATATCTTCTCTTATTACTTTTAAGTATTTGTTTTCGAGCATATATGTTCCTGCGGCAAGAAGATGATGTCCGTTTTTGGTACTTTGGTCAGGCTCAATGTGGAAATAGTAGCCTCCATACCCCGCTTTTTTGCCGCCTTTGGAGATAAAAATTCCCAAATGGCTCTTATAAGGCGTCTTATCTTTGGAAAAACGGATGTCGCGGTTGATTCGGTATAGGCAATCCTTTGCCTGCAAGCCCTTGATGTTGCTATCCCATTGCGAAATGTTCTCAATGAGCTGCTGAGTGAGGATTTCAATTCTTTTCTGTACTGTTTTGTATTCAGCTCTGTGTGTATCAAACCATTGCTTGTTGTTATTGTCTCTCAGTTGGGAGAGAAAATTTAATACATCTTTCATAATGTTGAAGCTTTTGTAATGTAAATTATGACCTTTTTAAGACTGCAAATGTAGTAAATTTTCAAAGAATTGACAGAGACTTAGATATTTGTTGCCAATGATAACGAGTATTTTGTTCATAATTTATTTAATTTTAGCCGAACGCCGTAACAATTTGCCAAAGTGCCGCTTTAGAACATTATTGTGGCGTTTTATTTTGCTCAAGCGGCGTTTAAAATCTGGTAGGTATATACCAAAAATTCGGTAGGTATATACCTATCGCTCGTTTGGTATATACCAAATTTTCGTTTGCTATATACCTACCGAATTTTTGGTATATACCTACCGAATTTAAAGTGGCGTTTGGTGGAAATAAAACAGCGTTTGGGTAAGTTAAAATGGCGTTTTGTGAAAGTGAAATGGTGAGTTGCTTTTGTGAGGGTAGAGGAGAGGTTATGCCTGCAAAGGAAAGGCACAATGAAATAAAACCATAGCAATGTGGTATGCAAAACTGCCGAATTTATGCTGTAAGAGAGTAGTTGCGGATATTTTTTGTATTTTTGCAATTCAAAAAACACGCAATACGAACGATGATTACAAACGACTACCTATTTATAATGGCAGAATAAACATAATATTTATGATACTGAAAGAAGAAAAGATAAGAGAAGAAGCAGCGTTGGCAATAGCTAAAAATATGTTGGTTGCTGCCAGAACCGCACCTAAGGCTTGCGGAATAGACAATCTTGAGCTTGGAATTGCGACTAAGGACGACATAACGGCAATTTCCCAATGCCTTAAAGAAATTTACAAAGAGAAACAATTAGAATTCCTTTTGCGAGACAGCGAAAACGTCCTTGCCGCTCAGTGTATTGTTATGATAGGGTGCAAAAACGTACCTACGGGTATTGATTGTGGATACTGCGGCTTTGATGACTGCGGGGCGAAACCTCAAAATGTGCCGTGCTTCTTTGCTTCCCACGATTTAGGACTTGCCATTGGGAGTGCCGTATCAACAGCCGCTGATAGCAGAGTTGATACGAGAGTGATGTTCTCACTTGGCTTGGCGATAAAACAAATGAAGCTGCTGGGCGATAGTGATTACTGCTTGGCAATACCCATTTCCATAAGTGGGAAAAATCCGTTTTTTGATAGAAATTAAAGACAATAAGAAAATGTTACAACTAAATTTTATAAAGGATAACCGTAATGAGGTGATAGAACGCTTGGCGGTTAAAAACGTACAGGATGCTGCCCAAAAGATTGACCAAATCATAAACTTGGATTCTAAAAGGAGGGAACTGCAAAAGGAATCCGATGACACCAAAGCCATTTCCAATCAATTAGCTAAGCAAATAGGCTTGCTGATAAAAGAGGGTAGGGGCGATGAAGCGGAAGAAGCCAAAAAGCAAACAGCACAATGCAAGCTTAAAGAGAAGATATATCAAGAGCAGTTGTTGGAAGTGGAGACAGAATTGAATGCTTTGCTGCTCTCAATCCCTAACCTGCCTCATATTTCTGTGCCAAAGGGAAAGTCGGCTGAGGATAATGAGATAGTGAAGCAGTATGGTGAAATGCCGAACTTGTATAGTGAAGCTGTACCTCACTGGGATTTGTGCGAGAAATATGATATTGTAGATTTCAACCTTGGCAACAAGATAACAGGTGCAGGCTTCCCTCTCTACAAAGGTAAAGGGGCTAAGTTACAACGGGCTTTAATCAATTTCTTTTTGGATAAGGCAACGGCGGCAGGCTTTTATGAGGTGCAGCCTCCTCTTATGGTCAATGAGCAATCTGCTATGGCGACAGGGCAACTGCCAGACAAGGAAGGGCAAATGTACCATATCACGCTTGATAACCTATATATGATACCGACAGCGGAAGTGCCGGTAACAAATATCTTCCGTGATGTGATAGTACAAGAAAAGGATTTTCCGATAAAGCGTTGTGCTTACTCGCAGTGTTTTCGCCGTGAAGCAGGGTCTTATGGCAAGGACGTAAGAGGACTAAACCGCTTGCATCAATTTGATAAAGTAGAGATTGTAGTCATAGAACACCCCGACAAATCTTACGAACAATTAGAGCAAATGAAGCAACACGTCAGCGGATTATTGGAAGCCCTTGAACTACCTTACCGAATATTGAGGCTTTGCGGCGGAGATATGTCTTTTACTTCTGCTTTGACCTTTGACTTTGAGGTTTTCTCTGCGGCACAGGAACGTTGGCTTGAGGTAAGTAGCGTTTCCAATTTTGAGACTTACCAATCCAATCGTATGAAGTTAAGATATAAGACTCAGGAAGGGAAGACGCAGTTGGCTCATACGCTTAATGGTTCAGCTCTTGCCTTACCTCGTATCGTTGCTGCTCTGTTGGAAAACCACCAAACGAAAGACGGCATACGCATACCAAAAGCCTTGCAACCTTATTGTGGCTTTGAGATATTGAATTAACATTTATAAAAGAAATGAAACGAGCGTTAGTTTTTATCATTATGGCTTTTGTTGTCTGTAATTTTGCTTTGGCAGATTCGTGGATGCCTCCGACAATTCAGAAGTATTATTCTAACAATGGGAAATACTTATTAGAGATAGTTCCTTCAATATTGCCTGACAAATATTGGCAATGGCAAAATGCAAGTGAAGAAGAGAAGAAAATTTATTTAGCCGAAGACACCATTAGAGTACCATGTTACGCCGTTATATACGAAGTTAATGAAATGGGTACGAAACAAGTATGGAAGCAAAAGCTACTAAATGAAATTTCTCCTGTGGATGCAATTATTGCAGATGATGGCGAAACATTTGTAACTTTTGATGATTGGCATGGCATGGGCTATGGCAATAACGTAATGGTTGTTTATCAGTACTTTTTTGGGAGAACAAGAAGGTATAGTTTGAAGGAAATTTCTCCTTTCCCAACTGACTCTTATCTGGAATCGGTATCCTCAATTTGGTGGTCTTGTGGTAAAAAATACATAGAAGACAATTTGATAGAGATTTGCTTTCAGGACACTAACGAAACTCAAATAAAAAGGATTTACAATGTTATTTCACATAAACTTTATGACAAAACAGATGGAGGAATAATTGAAGTACCAATACATTATGAAATTATGGATATGATAAACCAACAAAACAACGAGCCGAAAGTAACAGGTATCGGCGGCATCTTTTTCAAGAGCGAAGACACAGAGAAGTTAAGGCAATGGTATGCTTCAAATCTCGGTTTGGAGGTCAATGAATACGGCTCTACCTTTGAGACTCGCAACGCTAATAACCCCAATGAGATAAACTATTTGCA
>JAISLH010000012.1 GCA_031260565.1 Bacteroidales bacterium | reverse complement strand
TGCCTGCCTCTTACGCAAACTTCTATATAGCAAACGCTGCAGTCATTGTGCCGATTTATAATTGCAAAGAGGACGACCAAGCAATATATACTTTGGAGCAATGCTTCAAAGACCGCAAGATTATAGCCATTGACTCAACTGAAATCATTTGGGGATTAGGCTCTTTCCATTGTTTGTCGCAGCAAGAGCCTGCTGTGGATTAGCGACTCTTTATTTCTACTTACCGAAACAATAAACTATTTTTATAGCCTTATCATTGGACATATCGTTTGGATTAGTCCCCACTACGCCTTCCGGTATTGGCATATCCAACTGAGAAAAGAATTCAACCCAAGCAAGATAAAACTCATTGGTTTCCTTATCCTTAAAACTCATAGCAGATGAGGTGAAGACAGACGAGCCATTGGCATCAAGGAAACACTCAAAGACCAATTCCGAACAATAATAAGCCCCGGTGTTTGGCAAAAAAGAATTGTTGTAAGCCTTACCTGCCAATGCCGCAGCCCTATTTACAGACTGCTCTATGACGCTTTCATACTGCGGCAACAAGCGTCCGACACACACTAACGGCTTTCCGCTTTTGTCCTTTTGGCTATCGGCAAGAAAGGTTTGCAGAGACACAATCCTGACTCCATATTTGGGGACAGCCTCTATAACTACCGTGTCCGCACCTTCAATATTCACAATGCCAACATGAGAAAACGCATAATTATTATAGCCTTTGCCCGCACCCTCAATAGCGTTAGCGAGTTGCGAAGGCTCATTTGCCTGAAATAATAAGTCGCCTTTTTGTAACCAAAAGTCGTTTTGTGCGTGGGTTGTAAAGCAAAACAGGACAGCAACGCACAACGCCGCCCTCAAAGTCTTATACATTAGTAATATCTCTGGTTATCAATCAAGCGAACTCCGCCAAGCCAGACGGCAATGCAACCAATGACGCCGTTATTGCCTTTTTTGAGAAGAGGTTGCAGTGTTTGGGCATCAACTATCTCAAAATATTCCAACTCAAAGTCCTTATACATTTTAAACTCACTAATAACAAAATTCTTTATCTGAGATAAGGAAAGGGAGTCCTTCAAGTTATATGACTTTGAAAGTATCTGATGAATCTTTGGAGCAATGCTTCGTTTGTCGGCAGATAGTCTTTGGTTTCTTGAACTAGTTGCTAAGCCGTCTGCATCTCTAAAAATAGGACAGACAATGATTTCAACAGGAATGTTAAACTGGCGAACCAAATCCTTAATGACTGCAATCTGTTGATAATCCTTTTCTCCAAAATACGCACGATTGGCTTTCGTCCAGTCAAAGAGCCGTTTGACAATCGTTGCAACACCATTAAAATGTCCCGGACGGGCACTTCCCTCCATTACTGTCTCCAAATCACCGAACGAATATTGCTCTGTGGCTGGCTCTGCATAGACTTCATCCGCCGAAGGTACGAAAGCAATATTGCAACCCTTCTCTTCCAGCAGCCGTTCGTCTTTTTCAACATCACGGGGGTACTTTTCAAAATCTTCTTTGTTGTTAAACTGGACAGGATTGACAAAGATACTGCAAACCACAACATCATTCTCTTCCTTAGCACGCTGTAAAAGCGACAGATGTCCCTCATGCAACGCCCCCATTGTTGGCAATAACCCAACCGATTTACCCTTTAAATGTTCTACTTCAAGACAAGCCTCAAGCTCATTTATCGTTCTGCAAATTTCCATCTTCATTTATCTTCTTCTTCTTCTGTAACGTCTTCGTAAGACGTGAATTTAGTTTCGTCTTTTGGCTCTAACTCTTTCTTTTGTCTTCTATACTTGGCTGGCATCTCTAATACATAACTTATTAACGTAACAATAATGCTGAACAATATCGCATCGCCGAAGCCATTGACTGAAAAGCCGGGAATGATAGCTGATGTCATCAAAATAATAAGAGCATTGATGACAAGATAAAAAAGCCCTAAGCTCATAACTATAAGAGGTAGCGAAACCATTGTTAATATCGGGCGAAGGAAAGCATTCAAGACGCTTATCATTATTGCTGCCGCTACCGCACTTAAAGGATTTGCTTCAGCGATAGAAAACAAGAGCGAAGTAATGAAAATAGCCAGCGCCATAATAAGAACTTTCGTCCAAAAGCTTTTTTGTTTTGGAGAGAAGTTACCGCTATTAAAATTAACCTTATATTCTTTCATATCCTTAAAATTTGAGTTTGCAAAAGTAGTGCTTTTTTCTAATACAGCGTTATAAAATTATAAAATATTTAAACCCTATTGCAATTTAATGCTAACCTTCAAACCAAAGGCTGAAATAGGACTATGCGTTGGGTTCATATAGTTATATGGTTTTACATCAGGCGAAATGGACAGCCTGTTCTTCTTTGAGACCTTCCAAGACAACAATCCGTGCTCCTGATTCATTGTTTGAGCCTGCTGATATGCTGTTATCCAAGAGCCAGCCCAGCAAAGCATCATCCCCAAACCACCGATTACCGTACCGCATATTGAAAACAAAAACTGCACCTTGTTATTGGTGTTGATATAATAAAGACCCTGTATGAATAAAACCTGCGAAGATATGCACCCTGCCGCATATAACATCCCCGAAACATAATCTCCGTTATACATTTGCCCTGTTCCCGGCAGCACAAGCATTGATAAAACTAATGCAGTCTTTGGGTTACGGCGTTGGAAATAGGTTTGGGCAACGCTATCCGAAGTTTCATTTTGCTCAACGTTGATATTGCTCTGTCCAAAGGCTGAAAGAGTTATCGCCATACAAAGCAGGGACGCAACACAGGCTAATTTCCGTTTCATTTTCCTTTGTTTGCTTTCATTAAACGACTGCAAGGATAATCATTTTTTAAGACATACTTCATTAAAACTTCATTCAAACGCCGCCGACCTTTGTTTTATTGTGTCCGACCTTTGTTTGCTTTCGCCGAAACTTTATTTCCGTTTTCTGTAATCAAGTAACAATTTTTCCAAATCAAGCAATATTTCGCCGTAATCAAGTAAAAAGTTACCGAAGTCAAGAAACAAGTTTGCAAAGTCAAGAAAGAGAATACTATAGTCAAAGAATAAACTCGGTAGGTATATACCAAAAACTTGGTAGCTACGTATCAAAAATCTGTTTGGTATATACCAAAAATTCGGTAGGTATATACCAAACGAAAATTTGGTATATACCAAACGAGCATTTGGTATATACCTACCGAACGTTTGGTATATACCTACCGAATTTATTCCTTGACTTTGAGAACTTGTTTCTTGACTTCGGGAATCTGTTTCTTGACTTTGATAACTTTTTATTTGATTACGGCGGAGCGTTGTTTGATTTTAATAATTTCTTCTTTGACTTTGATAATCCCTTCTTTGATTTGGGGAAAAGCAAACGAAATTATGAGCCCATATAATAAGGTGTGGCTGCATTGTTGCAGTTATTGCGAATTTTATTACTTTTGCACACCAGATTATAATGAAATAACAACACATCAAAACGAAATAATAACTCGTCCAAATAAGACAACAACAATATGAATCTTAAACCCATAACTCTGATAGCCTGTTTGATATTAACGCTTCACTCTTTGGCTCAACCGCTTATCAAACAACGCGATGGCAGAGAGCCATTTGTGGATTCGCTAATGAGACAAATGCCACTCAAAGCCAAAGTCGGACAGCTCCTTATGATAGCAGCCGACAGCGAAGACAACAAAGCAAAGACCGAAAAGCTGATACGAACGATTGATTCTTGTCAAGTGGGCGGCGTTTGCTTCTTTAAGGGCAAGCAGAGTGCGGTTTTGATGCTCACAAATCTTATAAGCCAGCGTCCTAATCTGCCTTTGTTTTACGCAATGGACGCAGAATGGGGCTTGGGTATGAGAATGGATGACGGATATTTCTTTCCGCGAGCCTTAGCCTTAGGAGCGCTGGATTTAAGGGACACAACGCTGCTCTATAATATGGGAATAAATATCGCAAAGCAATGTATAGAGCTGGGAATCAATATAAACTTCGCCCCTTCGTTGGATATAAACCTCAATTATCTTAATCCGATTATCAATTCTCGGTCTTTCGGCGAAGACAAACAAAGGGTGGCTGTGCTGTCTTCTTATTACATCAAAGGATTACAAAGTCAGGGCGTTATGGCTGTTGCAAAGCATTTTCCGGGACACGGAGACACCGAGCAGGATTCGCATTTGGACTTGCCCTTGATAAGTCATAGCCGAGCCTTTATTGACAGTGTTGATGCTTTTCCTTTCAAATACAATATCCAACGGGGACTTTGGGGCGTTATGGCAGCACATCTGGCTATTCCTGCTTTGAGTTGCGACAGCGTTATCAATGAACAGCTCCGTCCTGCTTCGTTAAACGAGTGCGTAATAAGTGATTATCTTATCAAAGACTTACAATTCAAGGGCTTAATCTTCACTGACGGGCTCAATATGAAAGGAATAACCAAGGGATACAGCAGTGGGACGGCGGCA
>JAISLH010000086.1 GCA_031260565.1 Bacteroidales bacterium | reverse complement strand
AGCCGTTTTTTATACGGAGAAAGATAGAAAGCGTTGTATTTTTGAGTATGCACCAAATGGCTCATTCAACCTTAGATGGGACAATCAGTTTGTGGAGAATGTTGCCCGTAAAAAGGTCAAAGAGAAAGGCAAGCTAACGTATGCTGCCGATACAACCTATCAACAGCAGATGCTTATCGTCTATGATTCCCTCCAATCAATGTATGAAGGTTTTGAATCGCTGCCTCAGTATCAGATAGCGGCATATAGCGTCAATGGTTTCAAGTTTGACAGGGGTAAATGGAGCAGACTGACGGGTGTAGTGCCGAGAAACAAGCCTAATGTGAATGATAAAATGAACGCAGACCCCAAAAAGCAGAAAGAAAACGTTAATAAATCCAACACAAAACAGGGAGATAACAGGTTATTTTAATACACGGATTACTCCTTATAATATTCCACTTTTTTAAAGCGGCGTTTCATTTTCCTGAAACGCCGTTTCAGCGTCACGAAACGCCACTTCGTGACGCTAAAGCGGCGTTTTAGTTTTTCCTTATCAAACATCAGAAAACCAGAATACGATTTTGAAAAATGCAAATGTGCGTTCGTTTCCATTATTTTTTGTAATTTTGCAGCCTCGGAGCAAATCATTTTTAATAAAAAGCAATGATAGTGAAGTTTGTACAATTGGGAACACAACAGGAGTGGAACTTAATTTTATTTTGTTAATTCAATATGGAGTTGTCAAGAGTATATATACACCGTATAACACATATAGAGAATATTCCTCATATTCTTCTGTATGGTATTACTAACGAAACATCTAGAAATGCAAACCCAAACTTTAAGTCTATTGGTGACAGTACTTTGATTTCAAAAAGAAATGATTTTATATTAGAGAATGGAAGGCAGCTTGGTAACTATATTCCATTTTATTTTGGAAGACGAATGCCGATGCTTTTTGTGATACAAAGAGGATACAATGGTGTCCCTATTACAAATGCAGAAGATATAGTATATTGTGTAAGTTCGGTACAAAAAATAATAGATGCACAGCTTGAGTTTGTTTTTACAGACGGGCACGCAACAGATAAGCTGAGTAAGCAATATAACACTGCATATGTCAATAATATTGAGACAATAATTGATAAACAAGCCCTTGATGAGAAGTACTGGGGAGGAGAGAACAATTTAGACATTAAGCGTAAAAAGCAAGCAGAATTTTTAGTTTTAGGGGATATACCAATAAGTGCTGTCATTAGTTATTATGTTTATAATAAGACTGCACAACAAAAGATGAAGTCTTTCGGAGTAGATAAGGAAATTATTATTAAGCCAGAATTTTATTTTTAAGAGTATGATACATTATATAACAGGAGATATTTTGGAAAGTAATGCTCAGGCATTAGTTAATACGGTAAACATTATGGGTATAATGGGAAAGGGAATTGCTTTCCAATTCAAAAAGGCGTACCCGAACAACTTCAAAGCCTATTCAGATGCCTGCAAAAGAAAAGAAATTGACATAGGGAAGTTGTTTGTTACAAAAGATAGTAACTTGCAATCAGGGGATAAAATTATTATCAATTTTCCAACGAAAAAAGATTGGAGAAAACCTTCTGAATATAGATTTATTGAAGAGGGGCTAAATGATTTGGTTAAAGTAATTAAAAAATATGATATAAAAAGTATTGCTATTCCCCCTCTAGGAGCAGGAAATGGAGGATTACATTGGGTAACAGTAAAACAAATGATTGCTGAAAAATTAAAAGGGAAAGATATTGATATCTATATTTATGAACCAACTACTCAAATTGAGGAATGTTTAAAAAAAGAACGAACTAAACTTACTGAAGCAAGGGCATTATTGCTTTATGTCCTCTATGATTTGGTACGAAATGGGGAATATGTTTCAGAATTTTCAAGTGAAAAAGTTTGTTATTTTCTGCAAAAATTTGGAGCTGAAAAATATCTTAAACTTGAGTTTTCTCCAAAATTTTATGGTCCATATTCAGGTAAGGTAAGGTTTGTGTTAAATGCTTTAAATGGTAGCTATATTATGGGATATAGTGATATGAATAAAAAGCCATTTGACCCTTTGTCAATCGTTGTTGATGGGTATGAACTTGTTAAAAATAAGATAGAACAAAATAAAGAACTTTTTTCTATTGCTAACAATACAATGAACTTTTTAAATGGCTTTTATTCAGACTTTTCTCTTGAATTATTGTCCTCTGTAGATTATATAATTAGCAGTAGTGATACTTACGATAAAGAAAGTATTTATAACCAACTTAATATTTGGAATAACAGAAAGCATATCATGTTTTCAGATGTAAAATATGTTGATATTGCTGTTGAACATATACAGAATTTTAACTAAAAAAAGAGATTGCTAACGTCAGCGTTATTATAAAAAGCGTAAATTTTCTTTGTCATTTAAGAATAAAGAAGTAATTTTGCAGCCCTAAAAAGATATAAACCAATAATAGAAGAAAGTATATGCAAGTAAATAGAAGAAAAGAATTGTTTCCAAATGTCGCAGACCAGCAATGGAACGACTGGAAATGGCAAGTGAAAAACAGAATTGAGTCTCTTGATGAGTTAAAAAAGTATATCAAACTAACCCCTGCCGAAGAGGAAGGAGTAGCTAAATCACTCAAAACATTAAGAATGGCTATCACTCCATACTACCTTTCTCTTATTGACGTAAATAATCCTCACTGCCCCGTAAGGCGTCAAGCCATTCCTACAATCAACGAGTTGCATCAGGCAGACGCTGATTTGTTAGACCCATTGCACGAAGACGAAGATTCACCTGTTGCAGGCTTAACTCACAGATACCCGGACAGAGTGTTGTTCTTAATAACCGATATGTGCTCAATGTATTGCCGTCATTGCACTCGCCGCCGCTTTGCAGGACAAAATGATTGCGAAAGTCCAACCGAACGTATCCAAAAAGCAATGGATTATATCGCTAAAACACCACAAGTAAGAGACGTTTTGCTTTCCGGAGGTGATGCTTTAATGGTAAATGACAATATGTTGGAATCAATAATTCAACGTTTGAGAGCAATACCTCACGTAGAGATAATACGGATTGGAAGCCGCGTCCCAGTGGTTTGCCCTCAGAGAATAACAGATGACTTATGTAATATGCTTAAACGATACCATCCAATTTGGCTTAACACTCATTTCAACCACCCTAACGAAGTAACACCTGAAGCAACTGAAGCATGTGCCAAGTTAGCCAACGCAGGCATCCCGTTAGGTAACCAATCTGTGCTTCTTAGAGGAGTGAATGATGACGTTAGAGTGATGAAAAAACTCGTTCAAGACCTTGTTAAGATTAGAGTAAGACCTTATTATATCTATCAGTGTGATTTATCTATGGGCTTGGAACATTTCCGTACTCCCGTATCCAAAGGAATTGAGATAATAGAAAACTTACGTGGTCATACATCTGGCTACGCTGTGCCAACATTTGTGGTAGATGCGCCGGGAGGTGGAGGAAAGACGCCAGTGATGCCTCAATATATCATCTCACAAAGTCCGGGCAGAGTAGTATTACGAAACTTTGAAGGCGTGATTACCACATACACCGAGCCAGTTGATTATTCCAACGAATGCGAATGCGACATTGACTTTGTGAAACAAAACAATAACGCAACAACTCAAGCAACCGATGGAGTCGCTTCTTTGTTACACGGCGACTCAATGGCATTAGAGCCTTCTCATTTGGCACGTCACGACCGTATAAAGAAGTAACAAATTGAAGAAGCTTCTATTCATACTTAACGATCTTCAATATGGAGGAACAGAGCAAGTTTTAATAGACGTATTACAACACTTTGATGAGTCATTTGACTTATCGCTGTGTCTGATAGAAAGAAGGGATGAACTGATTGAGTACATTCCTTCTTGCGTAAAGATAATCCGCTACAACCATTTCCCGTTTTACAAATATATCCGAAGGGCTTGCAATCATTATAACGTCATTCCAGTTTGGTTTTTCTTGGAAAGAATATCCTTTTCCTTCTTTATGGCACGGCGGAAGTTTGATTCAGTCGTCTCATGGAAAGAAGGAGAGAGCGCATTGTTTCATTCCTTTATCTTCCATCGCAAGAATCAGAAAAATATAACGTGGATTCACACCAACCTTTCACTCAATCACTGGACTATGTTTTGGGTCTATAACAACAAAACAGCATTGGAGCAGAAGATATACAGAAACAAACACCTCTCAAACCTCATTTTCGTATCCCAAAGTCAAAAATCATGTTTCCAAACCCTTTATCCGGACGCCTGCCCCACTCAATCAGTCATCTATAACCTCATAGACAAAGACCATATCATTCAAAAATCACAGCAGTTTGAAGTTCCAAAACGCCAATTCACCATTTGCTGCATCGGACGCCTTTCTATAGAGAAGCGGATTGACAAAGCAATGCAGGCAGCCAAAGAACTGAAAGAACGGGGTTACTCATTTGAGTTATGGATTGTAGGAGGCGGCTTTTGCTATGAAGAATTGACGGCAATGATTGACCGACTTGATTTAACAGATTGCGTAAAAATGCTGGGCTATCAGCCAAATCCTTTCCCATATCTAAAAGCTGCCGATGTACTTCTTTTAACCTCTGATACAGAGTCTTTTTCCCTTGTGCTGTGTGAAGCACTCTGCCTGTCAAAACCCGTAGTCAGCACGCCAACCTTTGGACCTGTCGAATTACTTGAAAGAAAATACGGTATTATATCAGCCTTTGACGTCAGCAGTATCGCAAACTGTCTGGCTGAATTGATGATTGACAAAGACCTATACGCCAATCTGTCGGAATTATCCCTTCAAAGAGCAAGCCAACTGTTTGATGTAGAGAAGACAATGCAGCAAATCTATGAGTTACTCTAACGATTTGCAGCAACTAATCAAAGATATATTATCCCATAAGAGCATTTCATTTGTGGGAATGGAGAAAAACACGGGCAAAACCGAAGCTTTAAACTTCGTACTTCGCTCATTGAGTGCCTCATCCCTTCGTATCGCCATAACATCTGTGGGACTTGACGGCGAGAAACAAGACTATATCTTCTCAACTTCAAAACCTGAGATTACAATCTATCCAAAGACCACCTTCGTAACGGCGGAAAACCTGTACCGAACCCGTCAAATAACATCATCAATCAAAGATATATCACTCCAAATGACTGCTTTAGGTCGCCTGATTACTGCAACTGCCATCACAAAAGGAAGAGTTATTCTGGCAGGTCCTTCAAACACATCATCCTTACGCCAACTTATCGCAACGCTGCTTGAAGACAACGATATATGTCTGATAGACGGGGCATTATCTCGCTTATCTGTCGGCAGCCCTTCGGTAACTGATGCAATGGTTCTTTCAACCGGTGCAGCAGTTTCAATGAATATGGAGACAGTTGTTTCAAAGACCGAATTTGTTTATCGGATGACGCAATTGGAAGCAATAAATGAGCCACTAAGGTCAAGACTTAACAGCATCCAATCAGGCATCTACGCCATTGACGGAAACAATCCTGTCGCCCTTTCAATACCTTCGCTGCTTGTCTTAGAGAAGTACAAAGACATCCTCTTCTCTTGCGGTAACAGACTCTTCATCAGCGGTATCCTTACGAACAGTCTGCTGTCCTTTTTGCTCACTCAGCGCGACATCTCTTCCATTGAGCTCATTATATCAGACTTTACGAAGATTTTTTCTTCAATTCAGCTCACTTACTCCTTCCTTCAAAGAGGTGGCAATCTGCGAGTTGTAACGCCAACCAACCTAATCGGCATAACAATTAACCCGGTTGCACCGACAGGTTTTCGTTTTGACGCAACAAGGCTTCAAAACGCTATCGCAGAACGAGTTTCCGTTCCGGTTTTTAACGTAAAATAATATATTATGACTTTCATTCAAGCATGCAAATCGCACGATGGCTTGGCTCTTTTAGCCAACGAACTTAGTTTTAGCTCCAATTTGGGACGCCAAAAGCTTAATTCAACAAAATTTTCCACTCATCCGGCGTGGCTAATCAATCAATTCGCCCTTGCAAATGACGTTTTGGCGTATCAGTCCAAAGACTCAAACCGCCGGAACCTCAAAGCAATACGTCAAATCCTTCATTCAATTCACGACATCAAGCCAACAGTAAATTTGTTGAATGAGAAAGCGGTTTTGGATGACGTTTCACTCTTTGAAATCAAGGCTTTAGCGATACAGGTCAAAAAAATAAAGAGCCTGATGACCGATTTGACTAATCCAAACCTTCAACTGCCGAACTTAAACAGCGTTATAACTATCTTAGACCCAGAAGGTATGGAGACAATGCAGTTCTATATTTACTCATCTTATTCATCTGTTTTGGCAGAGCTAAGAAAGGAAATAGCTAATGCGAAGTTTCAGTCCGATAACTCTGTAAATCAAAACACTGACTCTTCATTTGAACAACTTTATATCAAGGCTTCAGCGATAGAAAACAAGATAAGAGCGTCATTATCCGCTCAACTGCGTGATTATGTGGAAGATTTGTTATTGGCATTGGACGTTTTGGCGGAGTTAGACCTTACTTTGGCGAAGGCAGACCTTTATCTAAAATGGCAGATGAATCAGCCGACAATCTCAACCGATAAAGTACTTGAATATAACGACTTGTCATATCCGCCAATCGCTCAACGGCTGCAACAAAGCGGCAAAACATTCCAGCCAATCAGCATAACGATAGACCAACTTCCCATTTTGATAACAGGAGCGAATATGTCAGGAAAATCTATCTTGCTTAAATCGCTGTCTTTCGCTCAGTTGAGTGTGCAGTTTGGCTTCTTTGTTGCGGCAAAACGTGCAACTGTGAGCTTGGTTGAAGGAGTTATGATGTCAATCGGCGACAATCAGGACGACAATTCAGGGCTTTCGTCATTTGCTTCGGAGATTCTGAGTATCAACCAAATGATTTGTAAAGCCAAGACGAAAAAACGCTATCTTATATTGGTCGATGAGCTTGCCCGAACGACCAATCCGTACGAAGGAACGGCTCTTTTGAAGGGCTGCCTCAACGTTTTGGCTCAGCAGAACAGCCTTTGCGTAATCACAACGCACTATTCAGTAACACAGGTCGTTTGTAAAAAATTACGGGTTAAAGGTTTCGTGCATCAAGACCTTATTCCGCCGCTTTGCATTGAGCAAATATCCGAGCGGATTGACTATTCGCTTACATCGGATGACTCAGATAAAGTGCCAACAGAAGCAATAAATTTGGCGAAACTTCTTTCCATTGACCCCGATTGGCTATCTGAAAGTTTGAAGTAAAGAATTGGTGAATTTTTTCGTCATTTTGTAATATTAAAAGGCATAATGGACAAAATGGTTTATAATTATTATCATAAATAGTTGATTTGCGTCAAATTGTATCACTATTGCCACCCTTTGATTTTCGTAAAAGATTTTTTTATACCTTTGCATTCTCAAGCAAAAACAGGATTATGGCAGTAAAACATCAAAAAACATCATCACAAATTACAGATTTAATGCAACAAAATTTCATTAAAAAATATTGCTTTTTAGAGATGCGAGCCTGATGTTTATTATAAATTTTCTGATATGATATTGCAATGACGCAATGTATAACTTTATAGGGATAATATGATATTTTATCCCCTTTTTTTGTCTTTTGCCAAAATTAAAGTGGCGTTTCGTGACGCTGAAACGCCACTTTAGAAAATTAAAACGGCGTTTCGTTCTGACGAAGTGGTGTTTGGGTAAAATCAGTCTTTTCTTTGGAAAATTGAGGTGAAAAATGAGCAAATTGGAGTGAAAAAAGAGTGTTTTTAATCTGTTTTTTGACAAAATTTATGCTAAAAATGGCTGGTTTTAATGAGTGTTTTATATAATTTTTATGAGATAAAAACATAATTATTATCTCACTTTCTGACCACAATTTTACGTAAGATGATGACCAAAATCAACTCCATTGATGCTATCTTGCCCAAAATACAAAAAATATATGTACTTTTGCAAGTTCTAAAAACAAGATAAAAGAATGAATTTAACAAACGACAGAGAGAAAGTTAGCTATATTATAGGTGAAGATATAGGAAATAGCTTTATTCGCGAGGGGTATGACCTTGACATTGAAGTGCTGATAACTGCACTCAGAGCAGCGGTAGATGGAAATGATTTGAGCGGACTTACTGACGAACAAAAGAACTCCACAATGCAGACATGGCAAGCGGCAGAGAAGGCAAAGAGAGAATTTCTTAATCAGGAAATAAGCAAGGTTGCCATAGAGGAAGGTAAGTCTTTCCTGAGCCGAAATAAAAGTGAGGCAGGTGTGGTTGAAACTGCGTCAGGGTTACAATACAAGGTCTTGACGGAGGGTAAAGGTGCTAAGCCGAAAGCCACTGACACGGTACATGTACATTATCATGGTACGCTTATCAATGGTGATGTCTTTGATAGTTCTGTACAGAGGGGCGAACCAATCTCCTTTCCGTTAAATCAAGTGATACCCGGTTGGACAGAAGGTCTGCAACTGATGAATGTAGGTAGCAAATACAGGCTATTTATTCCATCTAACTTGGCTTATGGTAACCAAAATATGGGGGCAATACCCGCAGGCAGTACTTTAATCTTTGACGTGGAGCTTTTAGATATAAAATAGTCAGCTTTGACTCATTATATCTGGCATATAGATAGATGCAAGCAGGAGTTTGGTATCAACAGCCTGCTCAACGATACGCAGCAGTTGTCTTTATGGGCGAAGCAGTTGCTTTCATATCATACGGGCTTACCCTTAGATATAGATTATTCATCTAAGGGTAAGCCTTTTTTAAAGACAAGACCCGATATTCAGTTTTCAATTTCGCATACTTCGGATTATGTTGCCGTAGCCTTGTCTGATAATGAAATTGGTATAGATATAGAACATTTGAGATTGGGCAAACATCACATTGCACGGCGTTTCTTTACTGACGAGGAGAATAACTATCTATCCCGTCTGCCGTTATCTGATTTTGATGTGGCTTTCACTAAACTTTGGACGCTGAAAGAAGCATACGCTAAATGCACAGGCACGGGTATCAGCGGCAGTTTTAATTCCACGACAATAGACCTTCCATCTCTATCAGTCAAAGGCAGCTCCCTCTTATCTTTTCAGCTGACTTCTTTGTTTGACTCAGCATCCGCATTGTATATTGCTATCTGCCAAAGGGACTAAACCTTGCCAACGGCAACACAAGTGAAGCTTTCAGGAGTAAGATATGTTGAAGCTAAATGCTGCAAGTCTTCAGCGGTTATGCTATTTACAACATCTAAATAATTGGAAAAATAATCCGTTGAAATACCTCTGCTAATCAGATAGCCGTAACGCTCGCCCAAATCAAACGACCCGTCCAATGAACGTAATATTTCGCCTTTTAGATAATTTTTAACCCTGTTTAATTCATCTGATTCAACCTTTTCGCTCTGCAAAGCCTTCATTTCTTTCATTATTTCCTTGATTGCAAGTTCATATTCGCTTGCTTTAACATCAGCCGACACTGAAATAACACCAACGTTTGAATATGTAAAGAGAGACGAATTGATACCATAAGACAACCCTTTTTGCTCCCGTATGTTTGACATCAAGCGTGAGCCGAAGTATCCGCCGAATACACAATTCAAAACCTTCAATGGCAGATATTCTTCGCTGTTATAAGACACCGTCTGCTTGCCCAAGCGTAGCGAAACTTGATTTGCAGCCGCCATATTGACCTTTAATAACTCTGTTTGAGGAATATATTGTGGTATTTCAATCGTTTGTTGCATTGTTTTTTGCTTTCGTGGTGACGAACCAATGGAACGATTAACCAAAGCAATAAACGAATCGTCTATATTACCCGAAGCAATGATTGTCAGAGCGTTTTGCTGAGCCATAAAGTCGTCATAGAACGTTGAAATGTCGTTTTGGTTCAATAAATCAAAGTCCTGAGCCGTTCCAACCAAGCCGTAAGGATGCGAAGGAAAGATTGATTTATAAAACTTGTTGGAAGCGATAAAGCCAGTCTTTTGTTCATTGATTTGTTGCTGCTGTTTGTGGCGTTCGTTGGCTATATTGAGTTCATTTTCAGGGAAATTAGGACGCAGAATTGTCTCTTCAATATAAGGAATTATCCGCTGAGCGTGCTTTTTTAAGAAATAAAAGACAATGGAACTTGATTCCGCATTGGCAACCCGTTCAATAAAAGCACCAAAATAATCAAAGGCTTCGGCAATCTGAAAAGCTGTAAAGTTCTCTGTTCCTTCCGTTAGCATAGCGTTTGCAGTCATTGCAACGAACGGCTTATTCTGATGAACTTTTGAGGCATTGCCAAACATAAATTCAAGCCTTACAACGTTCATTTCCTTATTATTAAAGTAAGCAAATGGCGTTTGGTTGTCAAGATTAGCCATTTCAGGTTTCAGAGATGGCAATTTAATATTATTAGTCTTCATTTTGTATGATTTAATGTGGCAAAAGTACAATTATTTTCCCAAATAAACTCATCCGTTTGTTCATTGGTTACGCCAAGTGAAAAAAAGACAAAATTCTTTCAGTTAAAACAATAAATTCTTTCAGTTGAAACAATAAATTCTTTCAGTTAAAAGAAAAAACTCTTTCAGTTAAAAGAAAAAATTGTTTCAACTGAAAGAAAAAACTCTTTTAACTGAAAGAATTTGACCAATGAATGAACGATGAAAATATGTGAAACAATGGGGAAAATAAAACGTTGATTTGGCTTAAAATTCAAAGGTGAGCTTGGCGTTTATCTGTGAAGGAGTCAGATAGTTAGGCACTGCATAAGGACGATTGTCAAAGTCATTAACCCACATGTAAGACACAACATTCATATTGGAGAAAACATTAAACCATTCCACGTTAAGCCATATTTTCTTTATCACTTTCATAAAGTTGTTCTTTGCCCAGCTGGCGTTCTCGTCTTTGATGCGGAAGGTGAATGCAATATCGGCTCTCATATATTCAGGTCTCATTGATATTTGTTCAGTCCTTGTGTATTGCGGAGGAGCGAAAGGTAAGCCTGTTGCAAAGTTAAAGTTGAGGTAAATCCTTATATAAGGCATACGGGGTATGTAATCCTGAAAGCTAATGTTCATATTGAAAAGCTGATCTGTTGGTCTGGGGATATAACCTGTGTTGTCGCCGTCAATATCTTCTTTGGTCTGCATAACAGACATTGTAATCCATGAGTCAATTCCTTCAATGAACTGACCAAAGAGTCGCAAATCTACACCCTGAGCATATCCTACTGCGTTGTTTTGAGCGGAGTATCTAATCCTAACGTTGTCTAAGGTGTATGGAATCAAGTCCCACATATATTTATAGTAGATTGAGCCAAGCAAACGGAAGGGACGGCTGAGCATAGTGAAGTTCCAGTCGGTTGAAAAGACGGAATGGATTGATTTTTGGCTGAGTATGTCTTCATTTACGCTGCCTGACAAGTCCCGATACTCTCTATAGAAAGGTGATTGTTGATAAACGCCGACTGCAAAGCGAAAAACAATATCCTGTTTCCACTTAGGCTTTACGCTGATGCTTGCTCTTGGTGAGACAAGAACTTCATTGTTAAACGTCCATGCCTGAGAGCGTATGCCGGTATTAAGAAACAATGTGCTGTTGTCAAGATAAAATTTCCATTCTCTTTGTAAGTATGCGGCGAAACGATAAGATTCTATGTTGTTATTTGAGATGAACAGATTTTGAACAAGAGGTACTGTGGGGTTATTTGGTTGCCCGATGATAATTGGAGGAGATGGAATGCTATAACCCGCAGAGTCCATAAGCTTCCATTCTTTCTGTCTGTCATAAATAAGTTCGTATTGAGCCTTCACAGACCACATAAGATTGCCGTTTTCAAAAAACCGAGTGCCTTTGTGTTCTGCGTTAAAGATGTTTGCTTGCAGGCGATTGCGAGCGTGCTCTATGTATTTGCCTATGCCTTTGTCGTAGCCAGCTGTGTCCCCTGAGCTTATGTCTTTTAACCAATATTCTCCCTGAATGTCGTAATTTTCGCTTTCATTGGTGTTAAAAGCGGATACAATGAGCTTTAATGCGGTCTTTTGGCTGGGATTGTAGTTCAACATCAACGCTCCAAACATTGAATTAAAGACATCTCGTTCCTGCCCTTCAAAATAAACATCTAATTTATAGACTTCGCTTATGCTTCCGAACTTTGTAACCTGTCGTCGAGGCATAAAAGTATATTGATTGACAGCATAATTCCCCAAGAAGGCGAGTGATGTTTTGGGATTAAAGTCATAAGTCAAATAAATCTGAAAATCATTAAACAGAGGATTATAATAAGCTCCTGTATCCATTGCTGAGAAGAGTCTTTTATTACTTTTGTTTCTGTATCCTAACTGATAGGTCATTCGTTTGCCGATTAAACCCTCCAAATGTACGCTTCCACCCAACAAACCAATAGCTGCCGAGCCTGCAAACTCCTGTGGCTTGCGGTATTTGATGTCTAAAACGGACGACATCTTGTCTCCATACTTCGCATCAAAGCCTCCTGAGGAAAAACTGACATCAGAAACCATATCGGTATTGACAAAACTCAATCCTTCTTGCTGTGCCGAACGTATAAGAAAGGGTCGGAATATCTCAATGTCATTTACATACACCAAATTCTCATCATAGTTTCCACCTCTGACAGAATATTGGGACGAAAGCTCATTATTGGATGATGTTCCTTCACCTATTGACTTGATAAGCGTTTCAATGCCGGTCGTAGGACCTGCTGTCGTTTTAGCCCATTGCGGTTCTATTTTGGTTATTCCTTCGTTTCGATAGCTATCTGTCTTAATAGTAACGCTTGGCAGGTTGATTTTGTCCTCCACCAATGCTATTTTGACTTCTTTTCTCTCCCCTGTCTTTAAGTTAAAAGTCTGAATATTATTCTTGTATCCTGAATAAGAGAAAGTAATCTCAACATTGGTATTGGCAGCAATGGGAAGCACAAAACGCCCTTCCTTATCGGTTACAACGCCTTTTTGTTTGTCGGCATCAGAAGTATAAATATTGACCATCTCCATTGGTTCGCCGCTGATAGAATCAGATATTCTGCCGTAAATAGTTGCGTTCTGTTGAGCCTTCAAGCCAAAAGGCAAAGCCAAAAACAATAAGATATATGTAAGAAATTTATTCACTTTTTATAAATTTGAGTTGGCAAATTTAATATATTTTATGATAATAACACTATTTTCTTTCATTTTATTGTGCCTTGATTACAATTCTCCAAGATTTTGCTTCAATTTTCTAAAACGCCGCTTTAGAAAATTAAGGTGGCGTTTTAGTAATTATAAACTTTGTTGTAAAGAGTTTGTTTTATTGTTTCAAAGCGTTGGTGATTGAAAGGCGTTGTGTCAGTCGTCATTATGTGCATTGCAACGGGCTTCTTATCAGGTGAATATGGCGGTTGAAAGTAATCAAAAGGCAAAAGAACGAAGCCCAAACGCTCATAAAATCTTATCCTTCTTTGAGCCATCGGCGTCATGGGCAGCTCCACTTCAAGTACGATAGGGTTTTGGGATTTTGATATAATATCTTGGATTATCGTTGTGCCTCTTCCGCCGTTTCTTAAATTGTTATCTACTGCAAAATGCTCAATGTAGCAAAATGTTTCAAAGTTCCATAAAGCCAAAATAGCAATCGGGCTTTGCGAGTCTTCAAGGACGTAAAAGCGAAAGTCGTTTCGGGTGGTTAAAGTGAATATTTGTGAAAATTCTCTGCGTTCATCAGCCTCAAAAGCAGAGGTATAAAGAGTTTGAGCAAAAGATTGGTGAGGAGATTCGTTTAAGACAACAAAATTTATCACGATAACAGATCACTATGTCTTTTGATGATGATGTTGTAAAGCACCATTTTTGCCCTGAAAAGTTTGACTTTGACGGTGTTAATAGGCATATCCATCTCTTGTCCAATCTCATCGTAAGTCAAATCGTGGAAGTAACGTAATTCTATCAAACGCTGGTAGGTTGGTTTGAGGCTTTTGATGATGTCATGCATCAGTGTAATCTTTTGCTTTTCAATGATTATTTCCTCAGGGTCAAGGTTCTGACTAACGGCATTAAACCTCCGTCTCTCCCTTTCGTCTGTGGAGTAATTTTGGTCAATGGAAATGGTTTCTACTCTCTTTTTTCGTATAAAATCTATGCAGTTATTGGTTGCTATGGTGAAGAGCCACGTTGAGAAGGCGTACTCTGGAGTGTATTGGTCAAGACTTTTGAAGGCTTTTCCGAAGGCTTCCAGTGTCAAATCGTCAGCATCGGCGTCATTATTGGTCATCTTCAAAATCATATAGTAGATAGGCTCACGATAAGTTTCCATAAGATTGGCATAAGCTAATTGGTCATCTCGCTCCAAAGCCCTGCGGACAAGCTCGTAATCTCTTACCCCTTTCTCAGTTAAATGTGTTGCTAATCCCATCTTTCTTTCTTTGAAAACAATGTGTTAATACCTATTATTGTGTTGAAGACCAAGAAAAATATTTCAAAAAGTGGTGCAAATATACACAATTTATTTTTCATCAAAACAGATGAGCCTTTATAGAAAAGCAAAATCTGCACTAATATCTTAACAATTAAACCTGCTACAATCCACTGCCAAGGAAAGTTTAGCAAAAACAACACCACCAAAGAGGCATAAAACAGCAGCGTTGTCCATACTGGCGTTGCTACAATAAACTTATCCCAAAATTTATAATAGTGTGCTGTTCGCAATCTGCGTCTTTTTTGATTGCACCAAGCGGAAAATGATGACGGAGCTTCAGTTTTGACATACGCTTCTTCATTCAGCACGACTGAAGTATTCTTTCTCTTTGCTACGTGATTAACAAATAGCTCCATATCTCCTGATGAAATGTTGTAAAGAGAGATAAAACCACCGCTATCAAAGAACCCTTTGCGAGAAATAATAAGATTATCGCCCGTTGCTTTGTAAGGATTGCCAAGAAGAGCCATTCCTTCATAATTTATTGCTTGGTTAAGTGAGTCATATTGGATAAAGATATTGAGCAACGTCTTCTTGCGTTCGTAAAGATTGCAGCCAAGTACGATATTCTTTTTTGGCGCCAAACCTTTAACCATATTAAGAACCCAGAAATAACTATTGGGAACACAGTTGGCATTTGTCAGTAGAATATAATCGTTTTTTGCCGACTTAATACCAAGAGAAAGGGGATATTTTTTGCCCTGAAACTTATTTGGCGTTTCAGTATAAAGATTTACAACCTTCAAATGTGCATATATTTTCTCCAAAACCTTTAGCATAAACTCCGTTTCATCACTTGATGCGTTATTGACAACCACCACTTCAAAGTTCGGATATTGCTGTTCTAATATTATAGGTAGGCGTTGCTTCAAATTTTCCTGCTCATCTTTGGTTACAATAACAATAGATACGGAAGGCAAATTCCTGCTGCTATGCTCTTTTGTTCTCTTTTGCTCATACCTTTTATAGTGAGCTACCGAACCATAAACCAAGAAATAATACAGCATTTGTAAAAGTAAAGCACTGCCTGCCGCCACAGTCAAGCAGAAAGTTAATTGAGAAAACTGATAAAATATAAAGTCCATATATTATTACTTTGCTAACATTGAAACAAAAAAACAGGGCAAAAGTACTCATAATTCCCTATTTAGAAGTACTTTTGTAGCAAGTTTTTTTAATATTATTTGGCAAGAAAGTTATTATGTTATTTTCTATCAACGCATTATCTAAGGACTCTAACGCCAGAGCAGGAGTCATTAAAACCGCTCATGGCACTATTAAAACACCCATTTTTATGCCAGTTGGCACTGTTGGTTCAGTCAAAGCGGTTCATACAACGGAGCTTTCTGAGGACATAAAGGCTCAAATCATACTCGGAAACACCTATCATCTCTACCTCAGACCGGGACTTGATGTTATAAAATCAGCAGGTGGAATACAAAAATTCAACGCATGGAACAAACCAATGCTTACAGATAGCGGTGGTTATCAAGTGTATTCGCTCGGTGACAGGCGTAAAATAACAGAAAATGGCGTCATCTTTCGCTCCCATATTGACGGTTCTAAGCACGAATTTACGCCAGAAAAAGTGATGGATATTGAGAGAATAATTGGTGCAGACATTGTTATGGCGTTTGACGAATGCACACATTACCCTTGCGAATATGCGTATGCCAAAAACAGTATGGAGCTTACTCATCGCTGGTTGGCTCGTTGTCATCAGCAAATCACTAATACAGAGCCGCTTTATGACTATCCTCAGTCTCTTTTTCCTATCGTTCAGGGCAGCGTTTATAGTGATTTACGGAAGCAAAGTTGCGAAACGATAGCCTCTTATGAGTGTGATGGCAACGCTATAGGAGGGCTTTCGGTGGGCGAACCTATTGAAAAAATGTACGAATTGACTGGCTTATGCTGCTCAATTCTGCCAAAAAACAAACCGAGATACCTGATGGGGGTCGGCACACCCGCTAATATTCTGGAGTGTATTGACTTAGGTATTG
>JAISLH010000120.1 GCA_031260565.1 Bacteroidales bacterium | reverse complement strand
TAGCGTCACGAAACGCCGCTTTAGAAAAATGAAGCAATATGTCATTTTGTCAGTCTTTGGTATGATGTTGGTCTTTTGGCATATTGTTTGAGTATATGATTATCAAAACAAAAAAATAGTTAATAATAATTTAATACAAAACAATATGGGAAAAATAATTGGAATAGACTTGGGGACAACAAACAGTTGTGTCGCAGTCATGGAAGGAAACGAACCTGTAGTAATACCTAACAGCGAAGGCAGAAGAACAACGCCGTCAGTTGTTGGCTTCATTTCAGGTGGCGAAAGAAAGGTCGGCGACCCTGCAAAAAGGCAAGCCATAACCAATCCCCACAACACTGTCTTTTCTATAAAGAGGTTTATGGGTGAAATGTACAATCAGATTGAAAAAGAGGTAGTAACAGTGCCTTACAAAGTAGTAAAGTCGGGCAATAACACTCCAAGGGTGGATATTGACGGGCGTCTCTACACACCACAAGAAATATCGGCTATCATCCTACAAAAGATGAAGAAAACGGCTGAGGATTATCTTGGGCAGAGTGTAACGGAAGCCGTAATTACCGTGCCGGCTTACTTCAACGACTCTCAACGTCAGGCAACCAAAGAGGCAGGCGAAATAGCTGGCTTAAAGGTTATGAGAATTATTAACGAGCCTACCGCCGCTGCTTTGGCGTATGGTTTGGATAAGAAAAATCAAGACTCTCACGTGGCAGTCTTTGACCTTGGCGGTGGTACGTTTGATATATCTATTTTGGAGTTGGGTGACGGTGTCTTTGAAGTTAAATCAACCAATGGGGATACTCATCTTGGCGGTGATGACTTTGATACGAAGATTATCAACTGGCTGGCAGATGAATTTTTGTCTGAAAAGAATGTTGATTTAAGAAAAGATCCTATGGCTTTGCAACGCTTGAAGGAAGCAGCAGAAAAGGCTAAGATTGAATTGTCTTCTTCTTCGCAAACGGAGATAAACTTACCTTATATAATGCCTATCGATGGTATTCCGCAGCATTTGGTTAAGACATTGACAAGAGCTAAGTTTGAACAGCTATGTGATAGTCTTATTCAGGCAACATTAGAGCCTTGTCGTAAGGCTTTGGCTGACGCAGGCTTGGAGAAATCAAAGATAAATGAAGTTATACTCGTAGGAGGTAGCACAAGAATACCCGCAATTCAAAAAATAGTAGAAGATTTCTTCGGCAAGACTCCGTCAAAAGGGGTTAATCCTGATGAGGTTGTTGCTGTCGGTGCGGCAATACAGGGTGGCGTTTTGACAGGTGAAGTTAAAGATGTGTTATTGCTTGATGTAACTCCTTTGTCTCTGGGCATTGAGACTTTGGGCGGTGTGATGACAAAACTGATAGAGTCAAATACCACCATTCCTACAAAGAAATCACAGGTCTTTTCAACGGCTGCCGACAACCAACCTTCGGTAGAGATACACGTCTTGCAAGGTGAGAGAACCAGAGCATCGGACAATAAGACCATTGGTAGATTTCATTTGGACGGAATACCACCTGCTCAGCGTGGAGTGCCGCAGATAGAGGTTGCTTTTGACATTGATGCTAACGGAATTCTCAACGTATCGGCTAAAGACAACGCTACGGGCAAGCAACAATCCATTAGAATTGAGGCTTCCAGCGGATTGACAGACGAAGAGATTAAGAGAATGAAGGCAGAGGCTGAAGCAAATGCCGATACTGACAAGAAATTGAAAGAAGAGGCTGACAAAATCAATGGAGCGGACGCTTTAATCTTCCAAGTTGAAAAGGCATTGAAGGAAAATGGTGATAAGATACCTGCTGACAAGAAACAGCCGATAGAAGATGCGTTAAAGGAGTTGAAGGAAGCTCATTTGAGTAAAAACATATCTGCTATTGACGCAGCGAGTGAGAAACTTAACAATGCTTTTCAGGCGGTTTCTGCCGATATGTATTCGCAAAACCAGCAACCTTCTGATACCTCAGAGCCGCAAACGCCTAATCCAGACAATCAGGAAGGCGAAGTAACGGACACAGACTTTGAGGAAGTGAAATAATCGTTAAACATAAATTTAAGTGAAGTACTTCTCGGAAACGGGAAGTACTTTTTTGTGTAATATACAAAGGCAGAGCGGCAATTATCGTTGCCGCTCTGCCTTTTATGTGGAAATAAGTTGTTATTATCTGAGCCGAGTCTCTCCCCAGCTATCTCGGTCAAGGCTGCGGTAATTGATAGCCTCAGACAGATGTGAGTTTTCAATATTTGCTTTGCCGTCAAGGTCAGCGATAGTACGGGATACTTTCAAAATACGGTTGTATGCCCGTGCCGACAAGCCAAGTTTCTCCATTGCTCGTTTCAATAACTCCAAACCCGAAGGCTCAAGATGGCAAAACTCTTCCATTGTCTTAGGCGTCATACGGGAGTTGGAATGTATGTCGGCAAAGTCCTTAAACCGCTCTTGCTGTATTTGGCGAGCGGCGATAACCCTTTGACGAATGACACGGCTTTGTTCGCCAGCCCTCGACTCTGATAATTCCTTGAAGGGAACGGGGACTACCTCAATGTGAATATCAATCCTGTCAAGCAAAGGACCGGAAACCTTATTCAAATACTTATTAACAGCACCGGGAGCACAGGTACATTTCTTTTCAGGGTGATTGTAGAAGCCGCAAGCACAAGGATTCATAGCGGCAACAAACATAAAGTTGGCAGGATATTCACTTGTCTGTTTTGTACGTGAAATGGTAATATTACGACTCTCCATAGGCTGCCGCAGGACTTCTAAAACATTCCGCTTAAACTCTGGCAGCTCGTCCAAAAACAAAACTCCATTATGAGCCAACGATATTTCACCCGGCTGAGGATAAACTCCGCCACCGACCAACGCCGTATCACTTATCGTATGGTGAGGATTGCGGAAAGGACGAACAGAAACCAAAGGCGTATTGTTTGACATCAACCCTGCAACGGAATGAATCTTGGTAGTCTCTAAGGCTTCACTCAGCGTCAAAGGAGGAAGTATGGACGGCAAACGCTTAGCCAACATAGTTTTTCCACTGCCGGGAGCACCTATCAACAGGATATTATGCGAACCTGCTGCTGCTATTTCCATTGCTCGTTTGATATTCTCCTGCCCCTTGACTTCTGCAAAATCATACTCGTAAGTGTCAAGTCCCTTTAAGAATTCTCCGCTTACATCAACCTTTATTTGCTCCAAGCCGCTTATACCATTAAAGAAGTTGATCACTTCAAGAATAGTATCAACCCCATAGACCTCTAACCCATCAACAATAGCCGCCTCCTGAGCATTAACTTTGGGTAAAATAAAGCCCTTAAAGCCTTGCTTCTTAGCCTCAATAGCTATAGACAATGCCCCTTTGATTGCCTTAACAGAGCCGTCAAGCGAAAGCTCTCCCATTATCAAATAGTCTGAAAGTCTGTCTGCGTTCATCTGTTGTGAGGCAGCGAGAATACCTATTGCAAGAGGCAAATCGTAAGCCGAGCCTTCTTTCCGAGTATCCGCAGGAGCCATATTGATGACTACTTTCTTGCCGGGGATACGGTAGCCATAGTTTTGCAGGGCAGAAGAAATTCGTTGCTGGCTTTCTCTCACCGAACTATCGGGAAGCCCCACAAGCAGAAAATTTATCCCCTGTTCCACGCTTACTTCAATGGTAACAATGGTAGCAATAATGCCTTGTATAGCACTGCCAAACGTCTTAACTAACATAGTCCAAGTCTTTTTATTAAAGTTGCAAAAGTAATCAATTTTTGGAAACAACAAAACGGAAGCCCGATAAACTTAAAATATGCGGGAAATAGCCTTGTTTTCACGAAACGCCGCTTCAGAGTCACGAAACGCCGCTTTAGAAAATTAAAACGCCACTTCAAGAAAATAAGGTGGCGTTTAATCTTTTTTTTACTCCGCCGCAACAATTCGTTATGATAAGTGAGCAAAACGTGATATTTATATTATGTAATAAAAAATACGTACATTTGCAGCACTCAAAGACAATAGATTATGAACAAGAAACTGTATGTTTTTATAGCGTTGATAGGCTTTACGGGCATAGCGTTTTCGCAGATTGCAGTTGTTAAAGGAAATGTTGTCTCTGCGGAAGACAACAAGCCTATAACAGGGGTACATATTCTAATAAAAAGTACGCAAAAGGGAATGACCACCGACACCAACGGACATTTTGACCTGCAAAACGTAACTTTGCCTGTAACGCTGGAAATCTCTCATATATCATACGAAAAGAAAGAACTGCGGCTCTCAAAGGTAGATGTAGAGTATGAAAATGTAATTACTCTTAACATCAGTCTAATATTGAGGACAGAGAACTTAAATGACATAGCCATTTATGCCGACAAAGTACATCAGTTAGAGCGGCTGGTCTATGACTTTGAGGTAGATGATAGTTCATTGTACCTTATCTGTAATAAAAAAGACAAGAAAACTTTGCGAGTTTATGACTTTAACGATTACTTAAAAAGAAGCCAGATATTACCAAAAGGCTGTAGCGAATTAGGTTTTGACTTACAGAAACATCTTTTTGCAAAACAACCAAACCATCCTGATTATTGGCGAATATCTAACAAAGATACTGTTCTTACTTATATAGAGTACGACTCTGTTATAAATGGAGTGGGAGCAGTAATAACCAATCCAAACAATTATGTGCCTAACAAATGTGATAATTTTTCTTTGTGGCTTAAAGATTATTATGGAATATCTATTACTTCCGCATTTGTAGAGTATAATCAAAAGATTAACCTAATTGGTAGTTTGCAAAACGGCATCTACTTCTCGTATGAAAAAGGTTGGAATAGACAATACAAAGAGTTATATCGTATTTATGTAGATAGAAATGGAAACATAAAATATAAAAAAGTGTATTACGCCTTTTATGATATAGATGATTGGTTAAACCCTGCAGTTAAATCGCCTAACGACAGCATAGTTGTACTTGGTAAAATAAAAATGAATAACCGCACTCTCGCCCAAATTCAGTTATTACAGAAATCAGGAAACATATTAGAAGAATACATTAGCAGAACCATTTTTACAAAAGGAAATCTTAATTTATTAAATATTTATGCAACTCAAATCACTCCTATTACAGTATATTTTAAAGTACTAAAAGAGAACCTTTATATTTTGAATTTTGAAAGGGGGATTATCTATAAACTTGACTCAGATAATATTTTAGTATCAGTAATTCAAATAGATAAAGTATTTATGGATAAAGCATCTTATCAAATAATGTTTAACGTGGATGGAACTCGTTGCTTTTTGAAAATTAATAAATACAATAGCTATATAGCTTTACAAGAGTTAGATATTGCAACAGGCAAATATATTCGCACTATCAACCTTATTAAGCCAAGAGTAGAAAAAATAAGAATAGTGGGTAATTATATATACTACACGACAGCCGTAGAGGGTAAAAATACTACTATAGAACGCTGGCTTTGGAAACAGGATTTGTATTAAAATTCCTTTAATTATTTCCATTATGCCAAAATTTACTTACATTTGCAGCATTCAAAGACAATAGATTATGAAAAAGAAATTATATGTTTTTATAGCGTTGATAGGCTTTGCTGGTATAGCATTTTCCCAGATTGTAGTTGTTAAAGGAAATGTTGTGTCTGCGGAAGACAACAAGCCTATAACAGGGGTACATATTCTAATAAAAAGTACGCAAAAGGGAATGACCACAGACACCAACGGACATTTTGACCTGCAAAACGTAACTTTGCCTGTAACGCTGGAAATCTCTCATATATCATACGAAAAGAAAGAACTGCGGATCTCAAAGATAGATGTAGAGTATGACAATGTGATTACTCTTAACATCAGTCTAATATTGAGGACGGAGAACTTAAATGACATAGCCATTTATGCCGACAAAGTACATCAGTTGGAGCGGTTGGTTTATGACTTTGAAGTAGATGATAGTTCATTGTACCTTATCTGTAATAAAAAAGACAAGAAAACTTTGCGAGTTTATGACTTTAACGATTACTTAAAAAGAAGTCAAACATTACCAAAAGGCTGTAGTGAATTAGGCTTTGATTGGCAGAACCGCCTTTTCGCCAAAAAAGGAGACAATAATGGTTATTGGCGAATATCTGACAAAGATACTTCATTGATTTATACCAAATATGATACGGTATGGGAAAAAACAAAGACGTTAGTAGAAGGAATTATCGCCAGTCCAAAATATTACTTTGTTGCCAATAAATCTGATAATTTTTGGGAGCATTGGTGTTTTTATAACAACAAGTTTGAAACCCTTACTTCTATTCCTGAAGTACTTAAAATCAGTCGTATCAATATAGAAGGGTGCTTTGATAATGGAGTGATTTTCTTTTCATGTAGAAGTGCTTATTTTGGACAGCACAAACAGTTATTTCGTGTTTATAAAGATAGCTTAGGTAGAGTAAAGTATAATATGATGTATTATGCGTTTCTTGATATTGACGATTGGCTAACGAGTTCTGTTAAAGATCCTGCAAAGAAGGTGGCTATCTACAACGATATACAAGTGGATAATTATACGTTAAATCAGTTGGAGTTATACAAAAAGTCAGGTAGTATTTTGGAAGAATTTATTGGTCGTCGTGATATTTTTTTTCTTTACCGAATGCAAATGACGCCTATTCCTGTTCATTTCAAAATAATAGGCAATTATCTTTACATATTTAATTTTGACAAAGGGGTTATTTACAAACTTGACCAAGATAATTTTTTAGTATCAGTTGTTGCAATAGATGAAGCTCTACTTAATCAGCCCCTGTACTACAGGCTTATCTTCAATCAGGAAGGGACTCGGTGTTTTATAAAGGTTGAAAAAACTCATCAGTATGTAGCTTTACAAGAGTTAGATATTGCAACAGGCAAATATATCCGCACTATCAACCTTATCAAGCCAAAGGTAGAAAAAATAAGAATAGTGGGCAATTATATCTATTACACAGCAGCAGTGGAAGGTAAAAACGCTATAGAACGCTGGCTTTGGAAGCAGGATTTGTATTAAAATTCCTTTAATTATTTTCATTATGCCGAAATTTACTTACATTTGCAGCATTCAAAGACATAGATTATGAACAAGAAATTGTATGTTTTTATAGCGTTGATAGGACTTGCTGGTATAGCGTTTTCGCAGATTGTTGCGGTGAAGGGAAATATTGTCTCTGCGGAAGACAACAAGCCTATAACAGGGGTACATATTCTAATAAAAAGTACGCAAAAGGGAATGACCACCGACACCAACGGACA
>JAISLH010000087.1 GCA_031260565.1 Bacteroidales bacterium | reverse complement strand
AAAATCTGGTAGGTATATACCAAAAATTCGGTAGGTATATACCAAACGCTCATTTGCTATATACCAAATTTTCGTTTGGTATATACCTACCGAATTTTTGGTATATACCTACCGAATTTAAAGTGGCGTTTTGAGAAAATGAAACAGCATTTGGCTAAGTTAAAATGGTGTTTGGGTGAAAAGAATGAGCATTTTGTTTTGTCAAAAGCAGATTTTGAGGAATTATTGCTTGATTTTGAAAAAAAAGAATTATATTTGCACCCTAAAATAACAGTAAAAAATATCGTTTTATGAAAAGATTTATTCTATTGGTTTGCGGTTTATTTCTTGGCTTTAATGCTGTGGCTCAGGAAGAAGAGGACACTGTAGTCGTGGTACGAATTGTAGATAGTTTGTCTCATAACAGGAAAGTTGTGCTGGAGCAATACACAGGTGTTAATAGTCCTTTTTGCCCTGCCGCTCACAAATTAGCAGCAACTTATGCCGCTTCGCACCCGGATAGTGTGTTCATTGTCAATGTTCATACTGGGGGTTACGCCACTATGTATCGCACATCTTGGAGCAATAGCCTTGCTTCCGCAGCAGGTTTTACTTACTATCCTGCGGCAAGCATTAACAGGCATACTTTTAGTGGTTTTTCTTCATCGGCAATAAATGATACAAGCCTGTGGAGAAGATATGGCGATAGCATTTTGGCAAAGCCGTCTTTTGTAAATGTTGCAGCAACGGCTGAAATAAATCTTGCAATGAGAACGATGAGCATTCACGTTGAGACTTTTTTCACCGGTGAAGCGGATGTCATCAATAATTATATACAAATTGCTACTTTGCAGAGTGATATTGTGGGTCCGCAAAAAGGAAAGGAAAATAACCCAAGTCAAGTTACAGCAGATGGGAAATATAACCATAAATATATGCTTCGTGATATATATCCCGAAACACGAATATTTCTTATAGACACGACAGAAGAAACCCCTACCATTATATACCCTATGGATTCCGGAACGTTCTTTCAGTGGGATACTATCTATTCAATACCTGACAGCCTTGGGCTTAATGGTGAAAAGGTGAAAGCGGAAATGGGTGATATATATTTTTTGATACTTGTTACGCAGGACTCTAATAGAATGATACAAACGGCGATAAAAGTTGAGCCTACATACGTTGGCTTTCCTGAGCAAATAACCTTTGGTAACAGAGGAGCACACTTGGATTATGTCTTAGGTTGCAACAATTTGGCTAAGCCGTCCCTTACGGTCAAGAACGAAAGTGACTCAATAATAACGTCAATGGTTGTAGTCTGTGCGGTTAATGATACCGTACGTTGGAGTGGTAATTTGGGACAATTTGAAAAGACAACGATAACTTTTAACAATATAGAGGTAGCCTTAGGAGGTACTTCTACGACTACTTTCTCTATTGACAGCGTAAATGGACAAGGGTTGGAGGACGGAGCACCTTATTTTAGTGCTTATGCAACCATCTCCAAACCTGAACTTGTTGAGGGCAAAGGCATACCTTCACTATTGCTTAAGCGTGATAGATGGGGCAGTGAGACAACTTGGAAACTCTATGATGGGCAGGGACATATTATCCAGACAGGAGGTCCTTATGAAGACTTAAATTCTCCACCTGCTAACCCTGATACTATCCGCCTTTCTGCTATTACCAAAGTCGGCTGTTACATATTTGAAATCCTTGACTCTTATGGTGACGGCATAAACAACACCAGCGGAGCAGGCAACTACAAGATTATAGATGGAGAGAAAACCATATTAGTTCAGTCAGATGGCAAGTTTGGAGAGGGCGAAAAGAAAGATTTTAACATCGCATCCACAGTAGGCTTAGACGCCGTTAGTGGTTCAATATATCAAACCATTATCTACCCTAATCCTGCCAAAAACGCCACTACATTATCCATTGCACTCACGCAAGCAACGCAAGCTCAGATAACGGTTACCGATATGTTGGGGCGTGAAGTTATAAACATTGGCAACAAGGCTTTAAAGGCTGGTAATAACAACATAAACCTTAATACTTCCGATTTGAGCAATGGGTTGTATTTTGTTAATGTTGTAACCGATGAAGGCACTGCAACAAAGAAACTTGCTATAAAGAGATAGATGTACCTTTTGGAAAAGACGCAATAGTGGCATTGTCCGTTATGTTCTTTCTTTACATTAAGGTACATAAGGCTTTGTTTGTGAAATTTTTATTACATTTGCAGTCTATTTATAAGGCAAAATATTAAAACAAACGTTTATTAACAACTTAAATTACAAGAGAATGAAAGTACAGGAGATTGCAAAAAATATTTACAGTGTAGGTGTATCTGACTGGAATGTGCGAAACTTTCACGGGTATCTTACCCAAAGAGGCTCAAGCTACAATGCGTACCTCATCATTGACGAAAAGATTGCCCTGATTGACACGGTGAAAGCACCATTCACAGAAGAACTTTTGGAGAGAGTAAGCACCATTGTCCCTTTGGAAAAGATTGATTATGTGGTATCCAATCATGTTGAAATGGATCATTCGGGGGCTATGCCGAAAGTAATGAAACGCTGCTCCAATGCTATCGTTCTCACAAGTCAATCAGGAGAAAAGGAACATAAATTACACTTTGACACAAGTGCTTGGAAGTTTCAGGTGGTAAAAACGGGTGAAACAATATCGTTAGGCAAGCATACATTGAGCTTTTTGATGACTCCGATGGTGCATTGGCCAGATAATATGGTTACATACTGCCCTGAGGAGAAGATATTATTTTCAAATGACGCTTTCGGACAACATTATGCTTGCTCGGAATACTTTGATGATGAGTTGCCTCTTGATGTTATTCTCTGGGAAGCAAAGAAATATTACGCCAATATAGTGATGCCTTATTCCTCTCAAGTGGGTCTGGCGTTGGAAGCGGCATCTAAGTTGGATATTAGAATGATTGCCCCTTCTCATGGCTTGATTTGGCGGTCGCATATTGACCAAATATTGGCTTCTTATGCTGATTGGTCAAAGAGCAAAGCAGAAAAGAAAGCGATCATTGTTTATGATTCTATGTATGGTTCAACGGAAAAGATTGCTTATGCTATAAGAAATGCGTTTGAAGACAAGGGCTATGTTTATAAGTTTTTCGATTTGAAGTCTAATCATCACTCAGACGTTATTACAGAGTGCCTTGATGCGGAATATATCTGCGTTGGGTCGCCAACGTTGAACAAAAACATCTTACCTTCCGTTGCAGCAATGATGACATATATTCAAGGGCTGATAACGAAGGGCAAAAAGGGCGTATTGTTTGGCTCTTACGGCTGGGCGCCTCAAAACATCAAGATTATGCAACGCTTCTTTGACGAATCATCTATTAACCTTGTTGCGTCCTATAACTTCAATTTTATCCCTCAACCTGCCGATTTGGAATTTGTAACAAAAGACCTTGAAGACAGGATATAGTTTCAACACAACAACACATAAAATTTGCGTAATGGCGAAATAAACAGTTGTTTTATTTCGCCGTTTCATTTTTGTAAAAACGGCACATAAAAAAACTGCTCCGTCTCCAGAGCAGTCCATTGTGTTTAATCAATTTGGCTTTATTTGCCTCTAAGTACGTCAATCGTCCCTGTGTATTCCACATCTCTCACCGGACCTCTGCCAATGAAATGATAGAAGTATGTTCCGTCAGGAGTATTTGTTTCATTAGGGTCCCAGCCTTGCTCATTTATTCGTAAGTCTTCCTTAAAATAAATAAGGCGTCCGTAGCGATTGTATATCGTCAATTCATTATCAGGGAAGGCTTGTCCGTTTATGAGGTTATGGATTATGAAAGTGTCATTTATGCCGTCTCCATTTGGTGTTACAACGTTAGGGAAAATCAGGTTGTCATTAACAATCGTGATAGTTCTTTTTATGGAATCATAACATTGATACTGATGTCCGCCATAACCTACGCTGTTTATGTAAGCTGTGAGGGTAATATCATAATCACCGGAAACAGATTGCCCACTTTGAGGTTGCCAAGTAAGGATAGGTTCTCTGCCCCACTTCACTTGAACATCGTTAGGGTTGTTTTTGTTGGATTGATATACCCATTTGTAAGTATTAGTTGGTCTATCAGGCTGAGAAAGGTTTATCATCTGAGCAGAAGGTGCAGATGCGTAAGGGTTGTTAGGCTCCCAAGCAAAATCTGGTACAGGGTGAGAATAGACATGTATTCTCCTATCACCGGCACTTGTGCTATCAAGATAGACAGAATCCATACAGCCTTCGGATGAAGTAACTCTTAACTTCACTACATAATCACCATAAGGTAATGTAAAGACAGGATTCATCTCTGTTGAAAACAACTCTCCTACTTGCCACTCAAAAGAATCCATATTAGACGAATTGTTAATGAGTTGGAACGTGAAAGGCTCACAACCTTCAAGAGGGTCAGGGTCGGAAGATAAACTTGCCAACGCCTGAGGCTTAATGGTAATGTTTATTGAATCCATATAAGAACAGGTGAGACTGCCGCTCTTGTTTAACAAATTTACACTATATGAGGTATTTTGTGGAGTACTATCGTCAGGAATTATCGTTAAGGTAGGTTCTGTTGTTCCGTCAGACCAAAGATAACCAGTTGCACTACGGTGAGTAGCGTCTAAAGTTATTGGCTCGCCTTCGCATATTTTTATATCTTCTCCTAAATCTATAACAGGACGTTCTACGATATTGATAAATGCAGCCGTATCCCAAACGCAACCAAAGTTATCAACAAGATGTAATGTGTAACGGAAGTAACCACCTGTATCTATTGGGGGAACAAGTTTTAAGTTGGCCTCATCAATTCTACTTATAAAAGGTCCATCCCATAGCACGCTATCCAAGTAGGTTGTATAATCCCAAACACCTGAACCGGGGCAATCACCTAACTCCATATCCCACCAAAAAATAAAGCCGTTATCTATACCCCAAGTATCACAAACTTCTATAACCCATTCTCCATTAAGGGGACATCCTATTAAACCTGTGAAATCAGCCCAAGGTTTCAAATAATGCAAAGTATCCTCCTCTACCCATGTAGAATCAATAGTAGAACCACTTGTAGTAAAACCGCCATAAGTACCCGTAACAGGAACAGTAGGAGCAGTTGGACCTGACATACCTTCTCCGAAATTCATATAATATGATATTGGCTTGGTAACAGAATCTTTTAGAGAGTGGCTATAACTAAATGTATTATTATCACTAATGGTAACAGAATCGGCAGTGAATACAACGGCAATGCTGTCTGCCTGAACAATAACGGTGTCGTAATGGATAATATCAATCACATCAATTCCAAGTGTGATTTGAGGCATATTATAACCTATGAGAAACATATAACACGCTGTATCTGGCTGTGAAATAAAGTTAGTATTGGAGGTAAGAGTAGTGCCAGTGGTACTGCCACAAGGAAAAGCTATAACAGTGTTATTGGCTACAATCGTAGTGTCTGACCAATGAAAATTATTGGAAAAACAATACGTCCAGCCGGTTCCTTCTATGTTCGGAGGAGCAGTACAAGGAGAAGTAAAGTCTACGCCACCACCGTCAGCAGGGCTACCTAAAAAAGTACCACTACCGCCTTTTGGCTTTAGCATTGCACTCTGTTCATTCGGACATATAATCCTCATTGTAAAGTCCCCTATAAATGAATGCTCCATATTTATACATACAGAATTTAAGCAGGATGCATTCATCAGTACAGCTCCATCCATAAATTTATCAAAAGTAACAGGGGCAGTAAAGCACAACCTCTCTCCATCACAATTGGGTCCATCAGGAATAAATGTTGTTTCAACAAAACGTTCTTTTTGAGCAACAGGATGGGGTATAGAATCCACCATAATTGATGCATTTCCACCATAACCGGACAATATATCTTGCGTAGTTCCAGAACACATATCAGCAAGTCTGGCAATAGATCTGACAGGATTTTCTGAAATTCTAACGCGATAACTTGCAGGCACTGGACTTAGACACCCCCCTAAATTGCCTATATTTGTTGTGTCTCTTATAGACAGAACAAGGTTATATCCCCATGTCTTTTTCCATCTGTTGCCAACATGGGGATTTCCAACAATAGTATCCACAATTATTCGCCCATTATCATCTTTTTCTCCAAAATTCCAATAAAATATACAAGTAGAATCCGATTGATGATACAGCATATCATTGTCAGGAAAACCGGGCTTTGCAACCAAACCGATAGAATCACCCTCACATATATCCAATGCAGCATAAGCAACGGAATCTAATCTAACAAAGACACGGGCAGTTTCGTATGAAAAAACTGTATCTCTCACCATTATACTATCTCCAATATTCTCGGGATCCTCTATATAATATACATTAACACTATCTACCGTAACACCAACAATACTATCTTTAAACACAGAGTCCGCATCAACATCAAAAGTTATACGTTTCCGTGACATTGTGCCATCTGGAGAATAGTTAACAAAAAACGTATCTAATGACGGCACAGGATACTGACATCGAGGCTCACAGGCTACATAAGCAAGAAAACCTTGCTCTCTATTTGAAGCATCTGACTTAAACCTTAAAGTTAAGCAGCCTATACCTGTAAGCGGGCTTTTAATTGTTTGACCCATAATTACATTTCCAGTAAAGGTGCTATCTCCATTAAAGGCAACTAACGGATTGGAGACACTCATTCCTTCATGTATCCACAACGTATCAGAAGGATGCACAATAAAAGTGTCAAAACGCAAAGACATCCTTTCTGTAAGGAGTGATGAAGCACACAAAGTGGTAACGTATTCTTTGTTATTAGAATAATTACCGCCTATACCGCCATCATCAACCAAATAATATTCACATTTAGTAAATGTTAATCCATTGATAGAATCAATCTGGGTGGCGCGTAACTGCGCTTGTGCCAGTAAATCACTTGTCCAGCCAAGTAATAGCAACGAAATAATTAAAAAGACTTTCTTCATATTCTCTTGTTTTAAGGTTACAAAAATACATAATTTTTTATTAACGACATAATCTTTCGCAATTTTTTGCTTTTCTTTACATATTATAACACTTTTTTTTGCCCTCCGGTAACATTTTTTTTGAAAAAATTTGCTGTTTCTTCACTTTGTCATACCTTATTTATCGTATATTTAATTGTTACTTTCTACAAATTAACTACTTATATCATTCAAAAAAATATATCACCACATCCGAAAACAAAAACAAAAAAGCATCATCTTCCTATCCTAATCTCATCTACCCAAGACCTCAATCGCCTTCTCAATCCGCCGAATGGTCTCGCCGCTACCTATCAACCGCATAATATCCGCAAGATTCACCCCCTTGCCTTCACCAACCAACGCCAGCCTTATGCAGTTCATAATCTGTCCCATATTGAGTTGCTGCTCTGTGATATGATTATGGAGGAAGGTGTCAGCATTTTGAGCAAACAAAACATCATCTCCGCACTCCGTTTCAGCCATTTGACGCAAGTGAATGAGGATTTCCGCCATCTGTTTTCCTGCATCATCTTTCCAACGCTTTGCTACAACCTTTTCATCGTAAGTTTCGGGTGCTTTAAAGAAGTAATATGAGTTGTCCCAAAGGTCATTGAGAAAATCACAACGCTCTTTGACCAACGACACAACGCTCGTAACATAATCCAAATCAGCATTTAACCCTTTTGAATTAAGGATTGGAAGATAGTCTTTCGCTATTTGGTCATCGGCAAGTTTTTGAAAATATTGATGATTGAACCATTTAGCCTTCGCAACGTCAAACTTCGCTCCGTGCTTGCTTATCCTGTCTATGCTAAAAGCTTCAATGAGCTCATCCATTGAGTAAATCTCTTTCTCCGTCCCGTCATTCCAGCCCAGCAAAGCAAGCATATTGACAACAGCCTGAGGTATGTATCCGCTCTCTCTGTAACCTGACGACACATCTCCGCTCTTCGGGTCGCTCCATTGAAGAGGGAAGACAGGAAAACCAAGCCTGTCCCCATCTCTTTTACTGAGTTTGCCGCTTCCTTCAGGCTTTAAGAGCAGCGGAAGGTGAGCAAACTGCGGCATATCTTCACTCCAACCGAAGGCTTTGTACAACATAACATGCAGAGGACAGGAAGGAAGCCATTCTTCTCCACGAATGACGTGAGAAATCTCCATAAGATGGTCATCAACCACGTTTGCAAGATGATAAGTCGGTAATCCGTCAGATTTATACAGCACTTTGTCGTCAAGCAATGAAGTATTAAATTTCACCTCTCCACGTACCAAATCATTGAAAACCACATCCGTATCAGCAGGAAAGCAAAAGCGAATAACATAAGGCTCACCTGCGGCAATCAAATCCTCAACCGCTTCTTTGGAAAGCGACAACGAGTTTCTAAGACCCTGCCTTGTCGTGCTATCATATTGAAAATTACGCTTTAAGGCTTCATTCTGCTTTCTCAAATCGTCCAATTCCTGCGGCGTATCAAAAGCATAATATGCCCATCCTTTCTCCACCAGCTCCAAAGCGAAGTTTCGGTACATCGTTCTCTCACTTTGGCGATATGGAGCGTGGATTCCGCCAACGCCAACGCCTTCATCAAAGGTGATATTCAGCCACTTAAACGCCTCAATGATGTAATCCTCCGCCCCAGAAACAAACCTTGTCTGGTCAGTGTCCTCAATCCGCAGAATGAAATCACCATTGAATTTTTTGGCATAAAGATAATTATAAATGGCTGTGCGAACGCCGCCGATATGTAAAGGTCCTGTTGGTGAGGGAGCAAACCTCACTCTTACTTTTGGTTGCATAAATATATTGACTTAAAATTTTGTTGTTATAAACTGCTGCAAAATTACACTATTTTTATAAAATAGAGCGTCAAATTGAAATTTCAGCAAAATAAATCAAAAAAACAGCGAAATCAACCCAAAAAAGCGTTGCCTGTAACATCATAAAAATTACAGATAACGTTCATTACTTACATCAAAAGTTCAAAAAAAACGTCCTAAAATCAACAAAAAAATTAGCGAAATCAAATGATATTTTTCTGTAATTTTACTTCATTTTCGCCAAATCAAGCCTTAATTTTGCCAAATCAAGTTACAATTTCTTGAAACTTGACTTCACCAAACGCAAATCAAAGAAGCGTTGAACGCAAATCAAGTTTCCGTTTCACGAAGTCAAGCTTCAATTTCACGAAGTCAAGCTTTAGAATTCTAAAGTCAAGCTTTAAGATTTTAAAGTCAAGCTTCAAGAAATTATTGTTTGACTTTAAAAGAGCAAAAAAGGCAAAAAAAAAGAGCAAATTGGGAATTGCTCTCACAAGTGTGCGTTGCCGCACGCAAATTTATTATGAAATTAAAATGAATCAGCATCACGTTCGCCTGCTTTGCTGATATATTACAGCAGAGCGGCGATTGGCAGCGGTAAAACTTATATAAAAAATTTTAACACCTGACAACGAATTATATTTTTCTTTCTTTAAGTTACAAATAACTTTCATTTTCTGTCTCCTTTTTTAATTTTATTTTCTAATTGTTTTGTTTTTGTTTCACACTGCAAAGATACAAAAAAAAATAATAACAAAACAATTTGGCAAAAAAAAGTTTTGGTCAAATGAATTAAAATAACGCAAAAATAGTTTTTTAACTTGTAATGTCAAAATAATTTACTACTTTTGCACCTCTTAATAAGGACAAAATGAACGCAAAAGACAAGCTATCAACTGAAAATATCCCTGCTCACATCGCTGTCATTATGGACGGCAATGGGCGTTGGGCTAAGGCGAAAGGAGAACATAGAGTGTTCGGACACCAAAACGGCGTAGCGGCTGTAAGGAATGTTACTGAGGCTTCAGCGGAAATAGGCGTCAAAGTGCTGACTCTCTATACCTTTTCAACCGAAAACTGGAACAGACCAAAGGATGAGGTTGATGCTTTAATGACTATGCTTGTCAAAACGATAAGTGAGGAGGAGAAAACGCTGATGGACAACGATATTGCCTTGAAAGCAATCGGTGATTTAGCGGCTCTGCCTGCTCAAACAGGACTTGCCTTGAGCGAAATGATAAATAAGACGGCTCAAAACAAGAAAATGCAGCTCGTTTTGGCTCTTAACTACAGCTCAAGGTGGGAAATAACGCAGGCTTTTAAGAATATGGCAAAAGATGTTGAACAAGGGCTGTTGGCAAGTGAAGAAATAACGCAGCAGACTGTCAATCAGTATTTAACAACGAAGGATTTGCCTGACCCTGATTTGCTTATACGCACGTCAGGCGAATATCGGCTGAGTAATTTTTTGCTTTGGCAGGTGGCTTACAGCGAGTTGTATTTTTCAGATGTGCTTTGGCCTGATTTCAGTAAAGAAGAATTTTATCAGGCGGTCGTTGCATATCAGCAAAGAGAAAGACGATTTGGAAAAATCAGCGAACAATTACAATAAAATCAAAATATCGGCGTTTATAATGACGATACAGAAAAATTAAAGTTAGAAACATAAGAGTAAATGAAGACATACAAGTTGCTAATCGTCTTATTGTTAAGTTGCTTTGGGGCAGCAGACGTTTTTTGTCAAGAACCGTTGGATTTTGACTACTATTCACCCAAAGAATATGAAGTTGGGGGCATCACAATCACTGGAGCAGACCATTTAGATCACGTTGCGGTCATACAGTTGGCAGGAATAGCGGTCGGAGATAAGATTTCAATACCCGGAGACCAAGTTGCAGCTGCGATAGATGAGCTATGGAAACAGGAGATATTTGATGATGTGAAGGTGGTTGTTGAGAAGGTGGTAGGTAAAACGATATTTCTGCGTTATGATTTGGTATCCAAGCCGCGTTTAGCAACATATCGCTTCACGGGATTATCACGCAGTGAGGAGGATAAAGTGAAGGAGAAGATGAAGATAGGCATGGGTGATGTTGTTACCGAGAATTTGAAACGCAACAGTACTAATGCCATAAAGGGCTTCTTGATTGGACGGGGATTTTATGACGTTTCGGTGGCGATAGATGAAAGTAAGGATACCACTACAACGAGGAATGACGTCAATCTTGTCTTCAATGTCAATAAGGGAGCAAAGATTAAAATCAAAGATATTATTATTAGGGGGAATGAAGTCTCTGATTCAATTCACCAAGACGCTAATTTCTTTAAGCGAATCTTCACTCGGCTATCAGGCAAAAGCCCGATGAGTGATGGTTATGTAAGGTCTAAGATGAAGGAAACCAAGCGTTACCACTGGTGGAGGTTTTGGAAATCGTCTCGTTTCGTTGAAACAGATTTCCAAAAAGATAAAACAACCATAATAGATAAGTATAACAACAAAGGGTATCGTGATGCTAAGATAGTATCTGACACGATGTATCAGGTTACTGTGCCAAAGTACTGGGTTGGTTTTTGGAATAAGATGTGGTTTGTAAAGCAAAAGACAAAGCAACGTTTGGTTGTGGAGCTTCAGGTGCATGAAGGACAGAAGTATTACTTTAGAAACATAACATGGGTTGGCAATACAAAATATTCAGCCGAAGATTTGTCAAAGCGGTTGAGGATAAAGAGCGGCGAACCCTACAATAGAGAAGAGCTAAGCAAGAATATGGATTACGACCCTACGGGAACGGATATAACATCTCTTTATATGGATGACGGGTATCTTTGGTTCAGGGTTACGCCTGTTGAGGTTAATATCGTGGGCGACTCAATAGACATAGAGATGAGAATGTTTGAGGGCAAGCAAGCGAAGATACGCAACGTTGGATTGGAGGGAAACACCTTGACAAACGATTATGTAGTGATGCGAGAGTTGCGAACAATGCCCGGAGATATGTTTAGCCGAGACGCCATTATTCGTTCCGTGCGAGAGATACAGCAGTTGAATTATTTTGATGCAGAGAAGATAAATCCGAACGTTGTCCCTGACCCTGACAATGGCACGGTGGATATAACATATCAGGTAAATGAAAAATCAAGTAGCGAGTTTAATGTGTCAGGTGGCTGGGGTGAGAGCATTGGTTTTATGTTTTCTGGCGGTGTTTCTTTGACTAATTTCGCTGCTCGCAAGTTCTTTAAGAAAGATGCGTGGAAACCATTTCCTGCAGGAGACGGACAAAGATTAGGATTTCAGATTTCAACCAATGGAAAATACTATTCTGCCTTCAATATTTCTTTCACTGAGCCTTGGCTTGGAGGAAAAAAGCCTACTGCTTTGTCGGTTGGCTTGTTCTATTCCTATCAAAACGATGGCTATTGGAATACATCAGGTAAAGAATCTTACCATTTGGGTGTGTATGGAGCTTCGGTTTCTTTGGGCAAAAGGCTGAAAGTACCTGATGATTACTTCACTTTCGTACAGGGAATATCTGTTCTGCAATATGATAACAGCAATTACCCCGGCATTGTAGAGATTCCAGCAGGACGTTATAACAACTTGAATTACAATTTCACCTTTGCACGAAATTCAGTTGATCAACCAATTTATCCACGTTTAGGTTCGGAGTTTTCTATTGCAGGACAATTTACCTTCCCTTACTCTTTGGTTAATGGCAAAGACTATGATGCGTTACGCAAAGCAGGAGACATTCAGTCAATATACAAATGGATTGAATACTACAAAATACATCTGAGAGCAAGTTGGTTTTTCAATATTGCAGGGGACTTAGTGCTGCACACAAAAGCAAGATTTGGCTTCTTGGGACAATATAACAACAAGGTAGGTTACTCTCCTTTTGAACGCTTTTACGTTGGTGGAGACGGCTTAAAAAATATGGGCGGAATAGACGGCAGAGAGATTGTAGCCTTGCGGGGATATGACGGCGGCGCTCTTTCACCTACGACAGGTGCAACGGTGTTTGACAAATTTACTATGGAGATGCGATACCCTATAACCTTAAATCCAACTGCCTCCATCTATGTTCTGAGCTTCTTTGAGGCTGGAAACTCGTGGGCAGACTTCAAAAGCTTTGCACCATTTGATATGTATCGTTCTGCCGGTGTTGGTATAAGACTGTTTATGCCTATGTTTGGCTTACTGGGGCTTGATTGGGGCTATGGCTTTGACAAGATTAAAGGGGTAGTTAGCGGCTCTAAATTCATAGTTTCAATAGGGCAGGCGATAGATTAACGATTTAAAGAGTAGAATATAAACGATAAACACTTAATTAAAATGAAAAAATACGGATTATTATTAGTTGCAATGTTGCTTGGCTCAACATTGAGTTTTGGACAGAAGTTTGCCTGCGTTGATACAGAATTTATCCTCGCCAATATGCCTGAATACAAACAGGCTCAGAAGGAATTGGACGACTTATCGCTTCAATGGCAGAACGAAGTTGAGGAAAAATTCAAGGCAATAGACAAATCATACAAGGCTTTTCAAGCTGAGGCAGTTCTTTTGCCCGATGACTTGAAGACAAAGAAAGAAAACGAAATCATAGCTGCTGAAAAGGAGGCAAAGAACCTTCAAAAGCAACGCTTCGGTAACGAAGGTGATTTGGCGAAAAAGCGTTCTGAATTGATAAAACCTATTCAGGATAAGGTCTATAACGCCATTGAAAAGATTGCTAAGGAAAAGAATTACGCCGTTGTCTTTGATAAGGCAGACGGAGGCACAATTCTTTTTGTTGATAGCAAGACTGACATCAACGATTTGGTGCTTGGAGAGCTTGGTTATAAGACAACGAAGAAATAGTTTGCCGCAAACACATAGCCTTTGAGCTTTGCTTTAATCAAATCGGCAACCTACCGATTTTGAAGTTTCTTTTCAACTATTTTTAACGCAAAATTACGGTCAGAAAGTGGGATAATATTATATTATTATCTCACTTTCTTTATGTAAAACACTCATTAAAACCAGCCATTTTTAGCATAAATTTTGTCAAAAAAAGACTGATTTTCGCCCAATGCCACTTCATCAGAACGAAACGCCGTTTCAATTTTCTAAAGTGGCGTTTCGTGACGCTAAAGTGGCGTTTCAGCGTCACCAAACGCCACTTTAGGAAAATGAAGCAGAGTTTGATTTTGGCAAAAGGTATGAAAAAGAGGATACAGTATTATATTACTCCCAGAAATTTACATTCTACGCTATTGAAATATCATTTACTATCATTCTTTCTTATAATCAGCATAATACAAAATAAGAGTAAATTTTTTATGCATTTTTTTTCGTAAAAATGATTGTAATTAGAAAATAATAGTTTAACTTTGGCGGCATAAAATAACGATATTTTTAAATTACAATTTGGTTTAGTATGAAACAGGCATTACAAGTAAGAACGTTAGTAGCAATTTTTTCAATCGTTTTTCTTTTTGCTACAAATGCAATGGCTCAATCACCGGGTGCGGTGAGTACTGTGAGGGAAATAAGCAACGCAGGGAATGTTTATACACAAAAGATTGCTGTGCTGAACACGGATACAACGGTTATTCTCTCTCAGGCAAGTGACCAAAGCCATTATGACTTCTATTTGGTAGATGAAAACGCCGTTGTTGTTAGCCATGCAGAAATTCCGAGTAATTATGTTGTTTTAGATTTCAAAATCTTAGAAGACACGATTTATTTCTGTGGGCAGGTAGCTAATGAGGAGCTTGTGCAGGGTTTTGTTGCCAGAGCTGGAACAAGTGATTTGTTTTTCAACGCTAACTTTGATTGGGACGTGATTCAAACGACTCTTGTAATAGATAAAATAGAGGTATATCACAATCCAGATAATCTAAGGATTCAAATTGTTGGGATAGGGAGAGATATGGACGGCACTTCTCTTTTTGTCCATTGTGATGAATCGGCTTCTTGGAACTATGATATTTACAAAAGCTATAACCAAACGGAGATTTTTGACGATATTTGCTTGCGACAATGCCCAGGCTTTTATCCTCACCTCTTTGATGTATTTATTGCTGGCAGGTCGGACAATAACGAAAGAATGGTTGTTAGAAAGATTTTTATGAATAACTTTACAACTTCTTTTAATGCTTATTACGATTTATACGCAGGGTATCAAGCAACACTTCCCTATCCTATAGTTTTAGACTCCTTCAGTTATAGAACTATCGCGATTGCAGGGATAATCAACGCTGCAAGTGGTGTGGAAAGAACAAATGTTTTTACCATTGATATATCTGCTCCGGTTGTTGCATTGACTTTCTATCTTAGACAAATACAATCCTATGGAAGTTATAACAAAGGAGAAGCAGTAATCAGGGATTTAATGTTTGATACGGTTGGTACCAACGACAGATTGATTGTGCTGGAAGATGCTCAAACTTCTATAAATCCAAATGTGCTTAGCTCACTCTACGTTTTAGTTCCACATACAGCTACCGTAACAACATATAACGCCGATGTATTTTATTCCAGCATTAGCGGAACTAATTATCCATTCAATTCACTAACAAGATTTGCTCCCTATGATTTTGTAGTTGCAGGCATAAATCCAAAGACCCAAAAAGTAGCTACTTGGCGAGGGGATAGGAGTAGCCTGAACGGTAATTGTAATCTGTTAATAAATGAACAGGTAAATGTAGATAATAGTCCTTCTAGCTTTGAGAATATAGAACCTCTTGATAACATATACACAGGTACGATTAATTGGCAATTTGAGCAACCTGCAAACGACACTAATTCAATAAATACAATATGTAATTAAAAAATAAATAGAATATGAAAAAAACAATTTTAGCAGTGATAGTGTCAGTATGGTCACTAACTGCAATAGGACAAGTGCCGCAATATTTTAACAGTTGGCTTTTCCCTGAAGCTGTTGAGAGCGGATGTTTCACTGTACCTGTGATAGGTTTTGATCCTCGTCTTTGTGGTTGGGCTAATTCGTATGGAGGAGGGATACAAGCTTGGGCTCAACCATACTTCATAGACTCCACAATGTTAATAAAAGGCGTTGCAATGATAGGGACACACAATGTTCATCCTGACTCTTTGGCATGCTATTTTCAAATACATGAGGCTTATTTGGATAACGTAGTAGTATCCGTTAGATTTGACACCTTTCCTCGCATTCATAATACCCCTCCGTGGACAGGTGACAATGGGTATGTAGAGGTATTATTTGACAATTTAATACTTGTTTCTGCTTCTAAATTCTATACTGTGGTTACCACGCCCTACCAATGGCCTTATTCCAGCTACAGTGTTGTTCCAAAGTGCATTGGACACCACCCTGATCTATACAATTGCCCTATATCGGAATTGCCATCAATACTAAGGAGTGGAAAATGGGAAGATGCGGATGTGATTAGTAATTTTGAAATATATCCAGCAACTGTGCTTATTTTCCCTATTCTTGACACAACACCCATAACTCAATGCCAATTTGATGCAACTTCTATTGACGACACAACCAATAGTACAATAACTTTAGAAGTGATTACATCAGAACACGGATTTCCTTTGCCTCATACAATAGGCTTTGTCTTTGACGCTAATCCAAACAATCTAAATTTGAATAACCCTAATATTGTTTATTATCCTTATGATACAAACCAAAACTTTTATTCTTGGACACTGCCGTATAGTTATTTGTTGTGCAATACAACTTATTACTATCGTTCGTTTGTGATTACACAATTAGACACAATATTTAGTGATATAAATAGTTTTATAAAGCAATGTAGTAGTGGTTTAGATGGTGTGATAGGCAATGATGTTTTAGCAACACTTTCTCCAAATCCTGCGGACAAAGAGATAACAATAACAACTGCTATCACAATGCAGAAAGTTGAGATAACTAACGCTACTGGGCAGAAAGTTTATGAGCAGGAAGTAAAAACCAACTCTATAACAGTAGATGTTAGTAACTTTGCAAAAGGAAACTATGTTGCAAAACTGCATACTGATAAAGGCGTAACGACAAAGAAGTTTGTAGTAGAGTAAAGTAAATACTTTCAACTTCTTTATTACAAAAATGCACAGCAAGGTAACAAATGCGTAAAAGAATAGTTGTATTATCTGCCTTAATTCTAACATCAATAAATGTTTTCGGACAGATTGAAGGCAAGGAAAAGGGCAACGAGTTAATGCAATTTATCAGTGATTTAAGGCAGGATTACAAAGATACACCTTCGCAGTTACAATATTTTAGTGATATTGGACTCTGTTCCCCTTATCCCACTGAAGACTCTCTTTTTTCCAAATGGGCAGAGGATAACACCCAAATAATAAAAGATAAGAAGCGGCAGTGCTATCAACTTGTGCTGACGTGGCTGTATCAACAAGGACGTAACGCCGTATTAGCTCCATTTTGCTACACTATTTGGTGGTGGAACAAGGAGAGAATCACCAATAAGGTTTATGATAAGATGTATCCCTTAGCCAGTGAGACAGACTCTTTGCCTGCTAACGATGTATTTTTATGGCTAAATGAGCAAATAGAAACAGGGACATTTAAGACTGCTTGCGAAAAAGAGCTTAAATCTATTGGCAACTTTTGGTATTTTATCTGGACTTTTTCTGACATTGAAGACCCTCTTGGCAGAGGCGGCTTGCCTAATGATTATAAGGGAGGCAACAATACTTTTGGCAATAGGTTTTTGTATTCAGCGGTAAGAAATCCGGGAGGGCTGCGAATGCACATCTACCAACGTTCAGGCATAATAACCAACCAAATTACCACCATTGACACTCGCACAGACGAACAAGCAAAATCCTATGGTATAGGCAATCAAAAGCTGGGTACTTGGCTGTGTTGGTATGTTGATGAGAATGATAAACTATACTTCATCTATGAACGGGCAACACAGAAAAAGATATTCTATTGCGGCTTTGTGAGAACGTACTCAAATAATAAGGAAGGCGTTACAATAGAGCAAAATAGAAAAAGATTTGAAGTAAGTTTGAGGAAAAATAAGAACAATAAATAAGAAATAGTTTGGTAATTCACAATTTTTTAGTACTTTTGCAAACTCAAATATTAAAAATAATATAATAATGAAAAGAACAATCAGTCTATTACTTCTTGCTGTCCTATTGGCATTTGCAGGAGATGTTTATGCTCAAAAAGCAATAAAGTTGGGTCATTTTAATTCTGCAGAATTGACAAAAAGGATGCCTGATGCCGACTCTGTGCAGACGGTGTTAAGAGATTATATCTCTCATTTGGAAGCTGATTTTACTTCCTTGCGAGATGAATATGCACGTTCGTCAGCCGATTATGCAGCAAAGAAAGACCAACTTTCTGACTTGTTAAGGCAGAGCAAAGAAAAGGAACTTAAGAATGCAGAAGCAAATTTGCAGGAAACCTATCAGAGTTTGCAAGATTCAATACAGACAAAGCAGACTGAATTGATGAATGGCATAATTGCAAAAATTCGTGCTGCCGTTGCCGAGATAGCAAAAGAAGATAAATATACATATGTCCTTGAAAGCAATAGCATTCTTTGGTATGCTGAGGAGAGCGAAGACATAACACCGAAGTTGGTTAAGAAACTAAATTTAAGATAAGAAGATTTCAAACTTCAAAAGCGGATATGGCGTAATTGGTAGCCGCGCCAGACTTAGGATCTGGTGTCGTGAGACGTGTGGGTTCGAGTCCCTCTATCCGCACACAAGAAAAGGCTTTGATAATTTTTCAAAGCCTTTTTCTTCATAAATAAAATAAGGTGCTTTTTTACTATTGTTGAAAATATTTATTGTAAGCCCTTGTTTTCAAATAATTTTAGTACAATTTTCAGGTCGTAATAAAGTATTTATTCCACCAACAAATATAAACATATCTTAGATTACTTTCTTTATTGAACCTTTTAGTTCAAAACAAAACGGCATAACAAATTTCTCATTACGCCGCTCTATTTTAACAAAATCAAATGCTGCTTTATGCTTGCAAAATCATAGCATTTTCTTCTGCAATACGCCGCATATTTATCAAGGCATAACGCATACGACCCAAAGCTGTATTGATGCTGACGCCTGTTGTCTGTGCAATCTCCTTAAAAGTCATATCACCGTAATGACGAAGGATTAAAACTCTTCGTTGCTCTGGTGGCAGTTGTTTCATCAGACTGCGAACGTCATTGTGTATTTGCTTGCGGATAATTCTGTCTTCAACGGAAGCATCACAAGTATTTAGCACGGTGAAGATGTCAAATTCTCCATCGGTTTTCACCATCGGCATACGCCCTGATTTACGAAAAGAATCTATTGCCAAATTGTGAGCAATGCGAAGCACCCACTGAATAAACTTACCCTCATCATTATAAGAGCCGCTTCTCAATGTGCCAATAACTTTGATAAAAGTATCTTGGAAAATGTCCTCTGCCAATGCTTTGTCCTTGACCAAAGATTGAATATAATTATAAACCCTATCCTTATGGCGATTAAGTAACATTTCGAAACATCCCTTCTCACCATTGCAATAAGCGGCAGCTAATTCTTTATCGCTGCATTGTTCTGTCTTAGGCATAAAAACTCTTTTTTTTAGTTAAAAAAGTAGTCTTTTAGTTCTATAAGCAATATTGTTTTCGTTTATAATTAAAATTTCAGGCTGCAAATGTACGAATATTTTTCTAATATTAACAAATTTATTTTAATAAAAATGTTATTTTTTATTTCGCTTTGTTTGTATGAATGTGAGAATTAGAATGTTGGACTTCTGCTTCGCAAGTAGGACGGCACACCAAAATATGCCTGTAAAGGGAATCCAAAGCAGGGATTTGCTCGCTTTTTAGTATGGATTTCAACTCATAATACTGCTCAACACTTTGTTGCAAAAGCAATCGTTGAAAGTATTGTATCTGTTCTTCAAGTTGCAAAATGGCGTCATCGTTATATTCTTTCTGTTGTATGTAATCAACGAGCAAGTCTTGTGACTGATGCAGGCTATCAGCAAGATGTGCCGCTATTGCTTGATGTTTAACCTTTATTGCTTCATATTGTTGCGACTGATTAGTATCTAAGTCAAGGCTTTTGGCTAAATAGCACTTACTTTCATCGTTCGCACAGCAACTTTGCTCACAACAAGACTTGGAACGGAAGAATAACCAAACATTAGCCGTAGTTAGAGCAACCAAAGCTATTATTATAATTATCAAATATGACTTTTTCATCTTTGTAAATCTTACTCAAAAAATAATTCTTCGGGATAATAATTGGCGAGGACATCATAATAGTTATCCGACATAAACTTTTCATACGATGAGTCTCTTTGAGCTGTCTCTCTTATCTGACTTGTCTGTGAAAAAACAACATAAGCATTAGCTCCAAGCAACAACACAACAGCACAAAACGCCAATCGCACTGCAACCCCAAAGCTTTTAGGCAAATATTGCTTGCGGTTAGCATCAATTTTAGCCTCTAAGCGTGCAAAAGAATAAGGATTTGCCTCCTCTATTCGGTCTTTCATTAACATTTCTTCTATCTTCATTGTTCTATTTCTTTATATTTTGTTTCTAATTTCTGTTTCAAAATCTTTTTTGCTCTGTGAATCATCACCTCAACTGCTGCAAGAGAACAGTTCATCACCTCTGCAATATCTTTCTGCGGCATTTGGTCATAAGTAAAAAGCACCATAGCTGTCCGCTGTTTGGCAGGCAAAGAGTCTATTGCCGCTTTCAAATATTTCAATTTCAATTCCTGTTCATTCCAATCACTATCCGTATCACTAACCTGTATGTTTTCTAAGGGGATAAAGATGTTTCTGATTTTCTTCTTGCGGATATGGCTTATGGTTTTATTGATTGCAATTCTATAAACCCAAGTAGAAAGTTTGGCATTGCCCTTAAAATATTTTGCATTGTTGAATATTTCAATAAACACCTCTTGAACCAAGTCCTCCGCCTCTGCTCTATTGTGCAGCATTCCATAACAGAGATTGAGCAGTTTGAGATTATATTCATTAAAAAAGGTTTCAAAGACCTGTTTATCTCCTTGAGCAATCTTTTTTGCAACAACCAAATCCTCCATTTCGCGATTACCCTTAATAAAAGGGACAACCATAAGAAGCTGTCCCTACTTAAATGAATCTTTGCAAAGATTAAAGGTTATTTCTTTTCAGCCTTAGCTTTGTCCTTGCAACAAGATTTTTCGCCGTCTTTTTTACAGCATTGTTTGTCTGCTTTTTGACCTTCTTTCTTGCAACATTGCTTGGTGTTGTCGCCTGTTTTTGCCTCAGCCTTATCACATTTGTGAGTAGCCTTGTCGCATTTTTCAGCTTTTACATCACCTTTCTTGTCGCAGCAAGATTTTTTCTCGGTCTTAGCCTCACTCTTCACAGGAGGATTTTGTGCAACCATCGTTGCCGTTCCCAAAAGTGCCACTGCAAGGGCACAGAAAAATACTTTTTTCATAGTTAAATAAAATTTTATTTGTATTACTTATAAGTCGCAAAAGTACACAAAAACTTACACATCAAAGCAAAAAAAGTAAATTTTATTTTAAAAATATCGGGAACGACTCTATTTATTTAGCTATATTAGTGATACTTTGCTTGCTTGTATTTTTTGCCTTCTTAGATGTTTGAGACAAGGCATTTCGTTCCCAAAACACTTCGTTTTCATAGCCCTGTATTGTTTTGTTTTCATTGGCTTGTTCCAATCTTTTTTCAGTCCAAATGCAGTATTGTTCATTTAATTCTATGCCAAGATAATTTCTCCCTAACTTCTTCGCCACAACGGAAGTCGTTCCTGAACCAAGAAAGGGGTCAAAGACTATTCCATTTTCAGGACAGGAAGCAAGAATAAGTTTTGCTATCAGTTTCTCTGGTTTCTGCGTAGGATGGTCGGTATTTTCTGGCATAGACCAATAAGGAATTGTTATATCGTCCCAGAAATTTGACGGATAAGTAAGGCGAAAATTACCTTCCTCCGTTGCTTCCCAGTCCTTTGGCTTCCCATTTTCTTTATAAGGAGCAAGGACTTTTCGTTTTATTTTCACGCTCTCAACATTGAAATAATAGTTGTTTGCATCGCGAACCCCAAACCATATATCCTCCATTCCATTTTTCCAATTTGTCAATGCTCCTCTACCTTTTTCTCTCTGCCAAGTTATGCGATTTAGAACGGTTAAGTTCTCTTGCATAACCTGTTGCAAGGCAGAAGTAGATTTCCAATCACCACACAAATACAACGAGCCGTTATTCTTCAATAGAGATACAACTTTCGGAAACCACGAACGAAGATACATCAAATAATTATCATCATCAGCCGCCTTGAACTTAAATCCGTGAAAATCCTTGTCCAAATTATATGGCGGATCAATAATAACCAAATCGGCAAAACCCTTTGGTAACTCATCTATAACATCAAATAGATTTGCACATATCGTCTTATTTTTCAAGCAATCAATACTTGAATTTGTCGCAACATCGTTAGCATTTAATAATAGCTTAGAAAACGACTGTATCTCATCATTCTCAACTCTCAAAGTCCTGTTTCTGCCTGCCCTTATCTTTGTTGCCGTATCTTCCATATTTGTTTTTTCACATTGAAACTATCTTTTCCAACATTGCAAAAATACTAAAAAAGGTTTGAAAGCAAATATTTGCAATATATTTTACACAAAGATAAAAACGATACCCCAAAATTATTTTTTTTATTTGTACTTTTGCAAACCGAAATTCAACAAACGATAAAAACAAACAAGATTATGACAGCACAATATCAAAAAACATCATTACAATTTACAGATTTAATGCAATAAAATGCCATTAAAAAACATCGCTTTTCGCAGATGAAAACCTGATGATTTTATATAAATTTTATGTAACATTATTGCAATAACGCAATATGTAACTTTATGGGGATAATATATATTTTATCCCTTTTTTCGTGCTTTTTGCCAAAAATAAAGTGGCGTTTCAGCGTCACGAAACGCCACTTTAGAAAATTGAAACGGCGTTTCGTTCTGATGAAGTGGCGTTTGACGAAAATGAGGTGAAATTCTGTCAAAATTAAGTGGAAAAATGGCGGT